>NZ_JBFPJI010000258.1:0-4784 GCF_040838205.1 Bacillus sp. S4 | reverse complement strand
GTATATTATCTATGAAAAAAGTAAATAAATGATGTTATATTCAAGGGTTAATCTATTGACTGCTAAACAGTTTGAGGTGAAAAGGAAAAGAGGACCAATTATTTTCGTGTAAACATGTAATTAAGTGAAGACGTCATATACCCTTTCATGTTAATATATTTAAGTTATAATAGGAGGCTTACCCTTTTGTATTGTACGGTAGAAGCAGTGTGAGCTTGAAATTTTTTATGAAAAGGATGTGCCTAACTTGCGTATCAATAAATTTATTAGTGAAGCTGGAAAAGCGTCTCGACGTGGAGCAGATAAGTTAATTAACGAGAGAAAAGTAATTATTAACGGTAAGGTTGCAAAAATTGGTGACCAAGTAAATCCAGGTGATGACGTACGAGTAAATGGAGAGCAACTTCGTATTGCTCGAGACCATGTGTATATCGCTTTAAATAAACCAGTAGGTATTACATGTACAAGTGAAAAAGCAGTAAAAGGTAATATTATCGATTTAGTGAATCATCCTTTACGAATCAATCACATCGGACGTCTCGATAAAGACTCAGACGGTTTAATTTTGTTAACGAATGATGGCGATATCGTTAATGAGATTTTACGTGCTGAAAACAAACATGAGAAAGAATATATCGTTTCAGTAGATAAGCCGATTACACCGGAGTTTTTAGAGAAAATGGCAGCAGGTGTTAAAATTTTAGATACAAAAACTCTTCCTTGTGAGATTACACAGTTATCAAAATATGAGTTCCAAATTATTTTAACACAAGGATTGAATCGTCAAATTCGCCGTATGTGTGAAGCTTTAGGTTATCAAGTATACACGTTAAAACGTACGAGAATTATGAATATTGAGTTGAATAATTTACCAGTCGGACAGTGGAGAGATTTATCGAAAAAAGAGAAAAAACGACTATTTTCAGACTTAAATTACGAACCACAAGATTGGTAAAATAGAGAAAAAGAAACCAAAAAATGTTTTTGGTTTCTTTTTTATTCAACAAAAAATATATTTTTAACACTTGTAAACACGAATTGAATAGGATATATTAAGTAACAATAAATGGATTTATTATAAAAGCAAAGAAAAGGACACGAGTTATTTTAAACGGTTATACAGAGAAGGAAGTAGAGCTGAGAACTTCCTAACGCAGAAAAATAACTTACCACCTTAGAGCTGCACTGGGGAAATCAAGTAACTAGTGCCGTGTAAGCGACGTTATCGCAAAAGAAGCCATTATGTTTTTTTGTAATGGGAATCTGGGTGGAACCACGAATATAAGCATATTCGTCCCTATTTACTAGGGATGAATATGCTTTTTTATATTTAATTTCATAATAAGCGAAGAAAAGGACACGAGTTATTTTAACCGGTTATACAGAGAAGGAAGGAAAGCTGAGAACTTCCTAACGCAGAAAAATAACTTACCACCTTAGAGCTGCACTGGGGAAATTAAGTATCTAGTGCCGTGTAAACGACGTTACCGTAAAAGAAGCCATTGCAATTTGTGATGGGAATCTGGGTGGAACCACGGGTAAAAGCACACTCGTCCCTATTTTAGGGATGAGTGTGCTTTTTATTATGAAATGGAGAGATGAAAAATGAAAGAACAGATGATCGAAATTAAATTTC
Source organism: Bacillus sp. S4 (assembly GCF_040838205.1). Classification (NCBI taxonomy): domain Bacteria; kingdom Bacillati; phylum Bacillota; class Bacilli; order Caryophanales; family Bacillaceae; genus Bacillus; species Bacillus sp. S4. The sequence continues at coordinate 3,148 of NZ_JBFPJI010000258.1, read as the reverse complement.
CAGATGGTAGCGTTAAAGAATTTGTGAAAGGCATTACTTTAGAAGAAATTGCTGGTTCGATTAGTAGTAGCTTGAAAAAGAAAGCAGTCGCAGGAAAAGTTAATGAGCAGTCTTTTGATTTACGACGAAACATTGAAGAGAATGCAGAAGTAGAAATTATTACTATTGACTCAAATGAAAGTGTAGAAATTGCAAGACACTCTGCGGCACATATATTAGCGCAAGCTGTGAAAAGAATTTATGGTGATGTGAAGCTTGGAGTAGGGCCAGTTATTGAAAATGGATTTTATTATGATATGGATCTTCAAAGTAGTGTAAACGTAGAAGATTTACCGAAAATAGAAAAAGAAATGAAAAATATTATAAATGAAAATGTAAAGATAGAACGAGTTGAAATCTCTCGAGAAGAAGCAAAAAAACTGTTTCAAGAAATGAATGATAGTTTGAAATTAGAGCTTTTAGAAGCAATTCCTAATGAGGAAAGTGTAACACTTTATAAACAAGGTGAATTTGTAGATTTATGTAGAGGACCACATTTGCCATCTACTGGTTATCTGAAAGCATTTCAATTAACTCATGTTTCTGGTGCATATTGGCGAGGTGATAGTAACAATCAAGTGCTTCAGCGTATATACGGTGTGGCATTTGCTTCACAAAAAGAATTAGAAAATTATTTGCATTTTGTTGAAGAGGCTGCGAAGAGAAATCATCGGAAATTAGGTAGTGAACTTGAATTGTTTATGTTTTCGGAAGAGGCTCCGGGAATGCCGTTTTACTTGCCAAAAGGACAGATTATTCGCAATGAATTAGAAGCATTTTTAAGAAAAATTCAAAATGAGTACAATTATCAAGAAGTGCGTACTCCATTTATGATGAATCAAGAATTATGGGAGAAGTCAGGACACTGGGGACATTACAAAGACAATATGTATTTCTCAGAAGTGGATAATAAAAGTTTTGCATTAAAACCGATGAACTGCCCAGGCCATATGCTTATGTTTAAAAATAAATTACATTCTTATCGTGAATTACCGATTCGTATGTGTGAGTTCGGTCAAGTGCATCGACATGAATTTAGTGGCGCTTTAAACGGATTATTAAGAGTTCGTACTTTCTGCCAAGATGATGCTCATTTATTTGTAACACCAGAACAAATTGAAGATGAAATCAAATCAGTAATGGCGCAAATTGATTACGTATATAAAACTTTTGGATTTGAGTATGAAGTAGAGCTTTCTACTCGTCCAGAAGATTCAATGGGTGATGATAAATTATGGGAGCAAGCAGAAGCAGCATTAGCAAATGTATTACAATCATTAAATTATAAATATAGATTAAATGAAGGTGATGGTGCATTTTACGGACCGAAAATTGATTTCCATATTAAAGATGCCTTAAATAGAAGTCATCAGTGCGGAACAATCCAGCTTGATTTCCAAATGCCAGAGAAATTTGATTTAAATTATATAGATGAGAATAATGAAAAGAGAAGACCAGTTGTCATTCACCGAGCAGTTTTAGGATCTTTAGATCGTTTCTTAGCAATATTAATTGAGCACTTTGGAGGCGCGTTCCCAGCGTGGGTGGCACCGGTTCAAGTGAAAGTAATTCCAGTTTCAAATGCAGTGCATGAACAATACGCAAATAGGATTGCAGATAAATTAGCACAAGCCGGAATTCGTGTCGAACGAGATATACGAGATGAAAAGTTAGGATATAAAATTAGAGAAGCGCAAATGCAAAAAGTTCCTTATGTTCTTGTTATTGGTGATAAAGAAATGGAAAGCAAAGCTGTAAATGTACGAAAATATGGGGAAGAGAAGTCGGAAGTTGTTGAACTAAATGCGTTTGTGGGAAGTATGAAAGAGGAAATAAAAAATAGGAAATAGAGATTGATAATAAAACACACCATTAATATTTGACACTCCCACCCCTAAAGGGGCCAGCTGACTAACGTCAGTGGGATTCTTGCTACCAAAGGCGAAGTCCATTTCTGGTATCGCTGACGTGCAAGATTGCGGTGTGCCATCACCACTCCCACAACAGACCGTATAGGTTCGTGGACTACGGTGCTGTGACCATACCGTACAGATTATTCGTTCTCAAATGTTTTTACGTCTTTTGCATGACGACGTTTTGCTATGCAAAAACGATGCTTTCATCCCACGTCTAAAGACGGACTAAAGTCCTGCGTGGGCTTTCCCGTATCGTAAATTCTGTAATACTGAAGTTAAAGTAATTAAAGATATATTAAATAACAATAACAAACGCAGAGAAGGGATAGCTTAATTGCTATCCCTTCATTTTAATTTCACTATTTAATCCCATGGGTTGAAGAAAGTTGTTGTCTGTATTTATTGAGTGAATTCGTCGCTTTTGTACTCCAAAATATCACCTGGTTGACAATCTAAAGTCTTACATATCGCTTCCAATGTTGAAAAACGAACCGCTTTTGCTTTCCCATTTTTCAGAATGGAAAGATTCGCCATCGTAATCCCAACCCTCTCCGAAAGCTCCGTTACGCTCATTTTTCGTTTTGCTAACATCACATCAATATTAATAATAATTGCCATATTTTCCACCTCAGACCGTTAAATCATTTTCTGATTTTATATTAATAGCTTCTTGTAAAAGCCTTTGGAGAACAGCAGCAAAAACGGCGATCACCATAGAGGCGAAAATGATGGTCAATCCGATTGGTATGAAACTTGGAGGATCAATTTTTTTCGCCATGAGATAGTAGAGTGGCATACCTAGCAAGTACAAGGTACTGATCGTGATGGCACAGTATTTTATATTCTTTAAAGCCTTTACCGATAATTCCGAGAACGCTTGGTTCTTATCAATATAGCTTAAAAGTTTAAAAGCTTGATACAGAGCAAAGTAAAAAGGTATCGCTGCCGCGTACATATCGATTAAAACGAGAGATTTCATATAAGCAATATCTGGATACAATTCTCCAGCAAAATTCCCAATCTTAGGCACCAAAAATATGCACAATGCAAGAACTGGGAATCCTATAAAAATAATAGCTAGCTTTAAAAAGAGTGTCGTAACTTGTTTCATAAAAAGCACCTCACTTATGTAATAACAACATGATTTTATCATGTGATTTATCGTTTTGCAATAAAAATGTATTGTTTTTTAT
>NZ_JBFPJI010000257.1:0-4795 GCF_040838205.1 Bacillus sp. S4 | reverse complement strand
ACTAGGAAGTATTCTTATTGATGGTGGATATCAAACAAAAAGGCTTCAAGAAGAAACGCTTGAAGAGGAAATCGCGTATTACGAAAAGGATTTTGAAGAATATATTTTTAATAATTGGGGTGGATTTTTCAAAAGTGAAAAAGAAGCATATACTAGGTGGTCTCCATTATTAGAAGTTGCTGTAAAAGACCTAGGGATTGAAATGGATAATAAAGTATGTTGGCATGCGAGAGGTACAACAGCTGGTAATATAATAAGAGGTATGCATAAAGATGAAACGATAGATATTTACGAGAAGTTACCATCTAATATTATATTGCTTCGAGCTACAGTTCCACAAATATGGGATGAATATAGAGATAAAACAGTGAGGATTTTCAAGTTAAAAACTGGCGCGAAAGTAAAATTAATCTCTGATACTACACATTTGTTACACTGGGATAAACCAGAAGTTGTTATAGAGGAAATAAAAAGTAATTGGAGCTAACATATTCATACTAAAGTTGTAGTTTTCACATGAAAAATCCACCCTTCGGTTTGATTTTATCTATTTATAAGTGTAATACAATAAGAATAGATAATAAGAAACAAGGGGGAATGTAAAGTGATTACACATATATCAGATATAAAACTACAAACGGTTTCTATAGAAGGGGTAAAACAAGTCTATAACGACATATTATCTTTTCCAATAAAAAAAGAAACCGCATCATATATTCAATTTGAAGTAACACCGTATACAACAATTAGTTTTCAAGAAGTATATGAACCAATTGCACCTGCGCATTTCGCTTTTGAGATCCCATATTCAAAGTTTCATGAAACGGCAAAATGGCTTAAAGAGTCTGGATTACTCATTGTGAAATGGAAAGATGGTCATACAATTGGTGAGGAGAATGGTCTATTCAATTTATACTTTAAAGATGGTGATGGAAATCTTCTCGAAATTATTGCACATAGTTATGTTAAAGAAGATGTATTAGTCCCGCATTCACCGTTAAACATTTTATACGTAAGGGAAATTGGTCTTCCGGTTAAAAGTGTACCTGTATTTACGGAATGGTTGAAATCAAATCTAGACATGAAAACGAAGGAAGATGGGGATATTTTTAACTTTGTAATAGGTGGCACTGCATATATCGTTGCAACCTGGTGGCAGCGACCGTGGATTCCAATCGCGATGAAAGCTTTACCACCGAAAGTACATGTTTCATTCGGAACACCGGATCATGCGTTTTTACAACAAATCCAAAATAACTTTAAGAAAAATAGTGTTCCATTTGAAAGTAAACATACTGATGTATTGTTTATTCAACAAGGGTATTCATTTTCTGTTTTGCATACACCGGAGTTTCATTCCGATATTCCTAGAAAATTAAACTTACCACTTTCTATATAATTATAGGGAGGGGTAAGTTTTTTTCATTTTCATGAAGAAGGGTTTCAGTATAATTACACTGAATTTATAGAGGACTATAAGGCGTTATTCTAATTTACTGTAAGGAGAGAAATGAATTGAATCTAGGAAATCCGATAGCCAAAGGAAATACGGCTGAAATTTATCTTTGTGATAATAAAGTTGTGAAATTGTTTAAAGAATGCCTCCCTAATACAGAATCTCTATACGAAGCACAAAAACAAAAGTATGCATATTCATGTGGTTTACACGTTCCTAAAGTATTTGAAGTTACAGAGATACAAGGTAGACAAGCTATTATTATGGAATATGTAGAAGGAGAAAGTGTTGGTGAGCTTTTGCTTAATAATTTGAGTAAAGCGGAGCATTACATAAGTATATGTGTTAGTGTACAACAAAAGATTCATGCGATCTGTGTGAGATCGGATGAAATAGAGCTGATGGAAAAGAGGCTTTATCGTCAAATTAACTCCGTACATGATCTGGATGAAAAACAAAAGGGAAATATATTAAAACAGTTAGATTCAATCACATTTGAACCTAGATTATGTCATGGTGATTTTCATCCGTTTAATTTAATTATGAGTAATGGTGATGTGAATATTATAGATTGGGTTGATGCTAGTTCAGGTGATATTCGTGCAGATGTGTTTCGGACATACTTATTGTATTCACAGAATTCAGTGGAATTAGCTGAAATGTATTTACATATATATTGCAAAAAAACAGGTCTATTAAGAGATGAAATTTTCCAGTGGGCTCCTATTATTAGCGCAGCTAGATTGGCAGAGAGTACACCTCTGTAAATAAAAGATGTTTTCAAGTATTTATTTTGATCCCTATTAAAATAGTGAATCATTTATTTTTTTACTCATTGATTCTCTCCGTTATTTTTCTTGCTAATTCTTTTCGGTTTGTCATATACTAAAAAGAGACCAAATGTTTTCTTTTAGGAGGACACAATGCGTAAAGGTGAATTAACAAAAAGAATGATTCTTGATCGTTCCTCTGCTCTGTTTAATGTAAAGGGGTATAGTGGTTCTTCAATTTCTGATATTATGCGAGAGACTGGGCTAGAGAAGGGTGGTATTTATCGTCACTTCAAAAATAAAGATGACTTGGCTGTTCAAGCCTTTCAGCACGCAACTTCACAAATGGGAGTGCGTTATGCCGAAGAGATAAAAAAAGAATCCAATACGTTGGATAAGTTAAAAACTTTTATTTCAGTTTTTACATCTCTCGTTCATAATGATCCTCTTCCAGGAGGCTGTCCAATCATGAATGTAACGTTAGAAGCAGATGATTCCCACCCACTTATGGCAGAACAAGCACAGATAGCGATGAATCAATTACTTGGAATGATTGAAAAGATTATTACGAATGGAATTGAGCAAGGGGAGTTAAGATCAGATACTCAAGCAAAGCAGATTGCTATCATCTGGATTTCTTCTCTTGAAGGAGCACTTGCCTTGTCACGCTTATACCAAGATACAGTCTATATTGATACAATATCGTCACGACTTTTAGATGAATTGGAAAAACAAATTACGGCCAAGTAAGCCGTAATTTTTATCGCTGAAAAGAGACTGTTCGGTTTCTTATTTTGGGGGGGTGATCACTTAATAGAAATTCCATAACGGAACTATGAAAAAACGGATGAGAGAAGAATGGTACTAATACAAAATAGTAAATTGAAAAATGTGTAGAGTATGAACGATTTCGGCCTACCTGTTTCTAATTTTTGGAGGAGTGTGAAAAAGGATATGAGAGAAATAGAAACAATCGTAATTGGCTCTGGACCTGGAGGATATGTTGCTGCAATAAGAGCTTCACAATTAGGGAAACAAGTGGCAATTATAGAAAGAGAGAATCTTGGTGGCGTCGTATGTGCTAACGTCGGCTGCATTCCATCTAAGGCACTTATTTCTGTAGGTCATTGTTTTGAGGAAACAAAGCATTCAGAAAATATGGGTATTTTTTCTTCTGGTGTAAATGTTGATTTTGCAAAAGTACAAGAATTTAAAAACAACGTTGTAAAGAAATTAGTAGGTGGTGTAGAAGGGTTATTAAAAAGCAATAAAGTAGAAGTGATAAAAGGTGAAGCTTATTTCATGGATGCTAACACTATACGAGTAACCAATAAAGATGCAGCTCAAACATATACATTTAAAAATGCAATTATAGCTACTGGATCACGCCCAGTTGAAATTCCAACATTTAAATTTACAAAACGTGTGATTAACTCTACAGGTGTACTTAGTTTAACTGAAGTTCCAAGTAAATTGGTTGTAATCGGTGGTGGTTACATTGGTACTGAATTGGGCTCTGCTTACGCTTCCCTCGGTTCTATAGTAACAATTATTGAAGGAGGTAAAGATATTTTAACTGGCTTCGATAAACAAATGACTCAAATTGTGAAAGAAGACCTTATAAACAAAGGTGTTACAGTAATAGTAGATGCATCCGCTAAAGGTGTTGAAGAAGTTGAAAATGGTGTAATTGTTACCTACGAAATTGGTGGTGAAGAAAAGAAAGTTGACGCTGATTACGTATTAGTAACGGTTGGCCGTCGTCCTAATACTGAAAATATGGGTTTTGAAAAAATCGGTATTGAGTTTTCTGACCGCGGTTTATTAAAAATTGATCAACAATGCCGTACTAACCTTCCGAACATTTTTGCTATCGGTGATATTATTGCTGGTCCACAGCTTGCACATAAAGCATTTTACGAAGGAAAAGTAGCTGCTGAAGCTATTTTTGGTGAACTATCATGTGTTGATTACTTGGCAATTCCAGCAGTTTGTTTCACAAATCCTGAATTAGCTACAGTTGGTTATACTGAAGAGCGAGCAAAGGCAGAAGGCATGGAAGTAAAAGTGATTCAATCCCCATTTTCAGCAAACGGTCGTGCACTTGTATCAAATGAAGGAAAAGGGTTCTTGAGGCTATTGGTGCGTAAAGAAGATGGTGTATTAGTAGGTGCTCAAATCGTGGGTAATGGTGCATCAGAAATAATTGCCGAAATGGGTTTAGCAATTGAATCAGGCATGACAGTTGAAGATATTGCATTAACACCACATGCTCAACTAACTTTAAGTGAGATTGTGATGGAAGCTGCTGAGGCCTTAATTTACAATTTTAAATAAATATTAATTAATAAAAATTGGATTGCTTCGTTTTTTAGAAATTCTAAATAAAATAAATGTAGAGATAAATAAATATGTAAAAAACAATCTTTACTAATAAACTTCTTAATAACATATTATGGCTAATTGAGCCGTTTTTTTACCGTGAAAAAGAGACTATTCGGTTTCTTTTTGTGAGAGGATTTATTCATTTATTAGAGAATTAAAAGTAAAATTATGGAAAATTAATATG
>NZ_JBFPJI010000256.1:0-4808 GCF_040838205.1 Bacillus sp. S4 | reverse complement strand
GTATTGATTTGAAAGGTGGTATTCTTATTGCCTAAACGTTCACTAACTTACTATTTGGGCTCCAAAATATGCATTACTCTCGCTGACATTGTATACATAATGATTATTACAACTCACATCTATATCACAACTAGATCAGCTACAATTACTGCTCTTTTTCCATTATTACAAGTTATCACAAATCTTATCGCGAACACCTCTGCACCACTTATAATGAATCGGTTTCCATCTTATTCATTGCTATATACTCTACAATGGATTAAAACAGCTCTTTTAATATTGTTAATGATATTATTTCCTATACTATCAACAAACATTTCTGCTCTTTTAACTTTTGTTATTTTCATTTCATTATGTAGTGGCTGGAGCGCTCCTCTACTATACGCCGTTATCCCGCGCCTAACACCACAAGAAAAATTAGTAAAAGTAAATAGTGTCTTTTCCTTTTCAACACAAATTATACAAGCCGCTGCATACTCATTTACAAGCATAATTGTTCTTCTCATTGGCGTTACTTCGACACTCATGATTAATAACATATTGATGATTTTCGGATGTATTACATTACACCTTTCATTACAATCTATACAAGCTGAACGAGTAGCAGAACCCACTTCTTCGAAAACTACTGCATTATTAGAAGGATGGAAACTGTTATTTCAACACCCGTCTCTGCGCATCGTTACAATTATGGACTTAATTGAAACTTTCGCAGGGACGATATGGATCGGTGCTATTACGATGGCATATGTAACGACTGTTCTACATAAAGGCGAAGATTGGTGGGGATATATTAACACAAGTTATTACGTCGGCACATTAATTGGCGGGATATTAGCGTGGAAAATGAGTACATACATTCAAAACAATTTAATACGCTCCATGGCGATAGGCTCTCTTATGTTTAGTATTCTTACATTTTTATATGGTATGACAAGTAGCGGATTTATTGCGCTATTTCTTTGTGTTCTAATGGGACCATGCTATCAGATTAGAGATATTTCTCAAACGACAGTTTTACAATCAAGCGTCACTCCTTCTTTATTATCGAAGATGTATACAGCTCATGGTGCACTTCTCTCGACAGCTTCTGGTCTTTCTATGCTTAGCGTTGGAATTATTACTGATATGTTCGGCGTTCGTACTATTTATATTATCGCCGCTTTTCTTATTTTATGTTCTGCTTGTTTATCCTTTAACTTATTAAAATATCAGAAGACGGAGCAGAAAGATATTTCACTTTAATCAATAAAACAAGAAGGACAGGAATTCCTGTCCTCTTTGTTTATTCTATTCATGACAAGTTGGGAATCTTCCTATGTTTTGTCGCTTGTTCAAAAGCATATGCTAGTTTAATTAATGCCCCTTCACTAAAAGCAGCACTTGCAAGAGTAATTCCAAAAGGCCTCCCATTATCCATATATCCCGCAGGCATTGCTATAGACGGATAACCTGCTTTCGCACATATAGTAGATCCTATATAAGAAGGGAACAGTATCGCATCCAGGTTATATTTTTCCAACGCAAAATCAATACCTTGTTTTTGCGAAAAAAATATATCTTCTAATCTTGCGTTTAAATATTCTGGATTTCTTAACGTATTAGGAAAATCTGTTCTTCTCTCTAACTTAGTTTGTCCATATTTCAAAGCTCTTTCTGCTATATTTTCATTAAACTCTATTAATTCCAACATAGAATGTACTGGAGTGGTAGAAGGTAATTTAGAAAGATAGTTATCTAAGCTATGCTTCAATTCATAAAGCGGAACTCCCCAGCTCCATTCTCTATGAAAAGATGGAATATCAATATCTTCTACTATTGTCGCTCCCTTACTACGTAAAACTTGAATCGTTTCCTTAAACAATTTTTCATCGTATTCTCCAGATTCATAATAATCTTTTGACGCATTGCTAAATACACCAATCTTTGCCCCCTTTAAACCGTTAGCATCGAGGTAAGGTGTATAATCTTGATATGCCATTCCTTCACTTTTATGAGTAGCTACATCCTTCTCATCCACCCCAGTTAGACTCCCTAGTAAAATAGCAGCATCTGTTACCGTTCTAGCAAACGGACCGGCTGTATCTTGAGAATATGTGAACGGAATAATTCCTCTACGGCTAATTAAACCAACAGTCGGTTTAATACCTACAACCGAGTTTTGAACAGCTGGGCTCAAAATAGAAGCATCTGTCTCTGTTCCAACGGATAATACTGTAAAGTTAGCAGCAACTGCAACGGCAGACCCTGTACTCGATCCACCAACAAACATATCATCCTTTCCTGTGCCGTAAGGATTTATCGTTTGACCGCCTCTAGCACTATATCCAGCCCACATTTCAAAAGACATTCCATTTGCTAACTCTGTCATATTTGCTTTCCCTAGTATAATTGCACCTGCTTCTCGGAGCTTTTTAACAAGAACTGCATCTTCACTACTTATATTTTGTTCCAGGGCAATCGTACCTGCACTTGTATGCATTGAGTCATTCGTTTCAATATTGTCTTTAAGTAAAACAGGTATACCATGTAATAGGCCTCTTACACCTTTTGTCTTTCTTTCATGATCTAGCGCTTCTGCAATAAAGATAGCGTCCGGATTGATTTCTAAAATAGAATTGAGTTTCGGACCATCTTGGTCATATTTTGCGATTCTATGAAGATAATACATGACTAATTCTTTCGACGTTAATTTTCCTTCTTCCATTGCAGTTTGTATATCATGAATTGTTAATTCTTTTTGCAATAATGTATTGAACTGAATTTCCATTTTCATTCTCCTTTTATATACGACGTATATCTATTACTTTTTCATTTTCTCCGCTCCTCGCATAAACAACTACAATCCCTTTAAAGGACTTCAACTTACCAGTTTAAAAACCTTTAATTTCCAGAGAAATAAAAAGAGTCTGAAACGAATTCAATATCGCCTCAGACTCTTTTTATTATTTTACATATACCTCTTCTAACAAATGTAAAAACTCGCCTTGTTTACCCGCTAATTCAGGACATTTGTTAATATCAATCCACTCATAACAAAATACTAAACCTTTGTCTTCCTCACCGGCACTTACTATATGTTCCCACGTATCTTTCACATCTGTTAATAATGAAATGTGGAAAAAATGACGTTTTTGATATTCCTTTTTTTCTTTCATATAAATAATGTAATCAGAAAGGAAGCGTTCGATACAAAAATGGCGTAGTCCTGACTCTTCTTGTACTTCGCGTAAAATTGCTGCCTCTAACGTTTCCCCTTCATCTACTGTCCCACCTGGCACTTGGATACCAGCCTCTCGTATATCACGATGTTTAAAAACGAGTAGTTGCATAACCCCTTCTTTTTCTCTCGTAATATATGCATGTACCTTTTTCTTATATAACATCGTCATCTTAGCCCTCTCCCCTCAATTCATTACTGCGTTACTTCTTCAAGCGTCAGTTGGTTTTCATATAAATATGTAGCTTGCGGATTCCCAACATACCGTACATGCCACGGTTCATAACGATAGCCGGTAATCCCTTCTTTCTCTTTCGTATATCGAATGACAAAACCAAACTTATGGGCATTTTCAGAAAGCCACTTTCCTTCTTTCGTCTCCCCAAAAACAGTTTCTAACTGAAACTTAGCAGATTGCGATGTAATATCCATAGCTAGTCCAGTTTGGTGTTCACTCGTTCCAGGAACCGCACTAGACATCGCTGTTTTCGCTTCTCCATCTTGTTTTTTATACATTGTATTTAATGCTTTTTGTCGATCAAAAGATCTAAATCCAGAGACTGCAAAAAGGAAAATCCGTTCCTTATCAGCTTGCTGAATCATTTCCTCAAGTGCCATCGCTGCCTCTTTCCTCATCTTTTTCTTCTCCTGATCACCTTCACTAGAGTAACGTACTTTCGGAACAACTAAATCTGGCGGTCTATACCCATCTGGTAAACGCCTATTTTTATTCACAAGTACAAGCATCGAATTTGGATTACTAATGACTGCGATATCCCCATCCATATTAGCAATCGTTTCTTTAGCTTTTGGGAATATATTGTTTACATTTACTTCCCGCGCCTCTTGCTCCTTGTACATCTTATAATTTATTCCTGCTACTCCAATGATCAGTATCATTGCTACGGTACCAAGTAGTGCCCATCTTTTTTTCATATAACGACCTCTTATTTTAATAATTTGGCCATTTCATACTCATCGATACCTTTTCCATCGATGATAAGAGCAGATTTTTTGACACCTTCTTGTGCAAATCCAATTTTGCTATATAGTGCCTGAGCTCTTGTATTGTGGGCCATTACCGTTAATTCTAAACGCCATACATCATGTAATCTTGCCCACTTCTCTACTTCTTTAAACAAACTCGTTCCAATACCTCGGCCACTATACTCTTGCAAAATACCAATTACAATGCCTGCCACATGTCTCTTTCTTTGAAAATCATTACCATTAGCTAAAATAAATCCAATTACTCTATCATCTTCAACTGCTACAAATATTGTCGCATATTCATTTTCTATAAAACGGTGGACCATCTTTTCTTGTTGCTCTACTGTAGTTTTTCGTTCTCCTGGTTCGTATAACATAAATTTCGTTTCTTCGTCTAATTGCTTACTTAATTGTAAAAATGATGCTGCATCTTCTACTCTAATCTCTCGTATCATCTTGATCCCCTATCCATTCTGTTAGTTTAAAATTTTCCTTGTAAAAACATTTTCTCCACTATTCTGAAAATCCCTTTCTAAATTTCTTACTATAAATAGACAAATTTCGATATTACTATAATAATAGGTAATTATGTCTATAC
>NZ_JBFPJI010000255.1:0-4838 GCF_040838205.1 Bacillus sp. S4 | reverse complement strand
GTATTTAATAGTTTAGCTTATACGATTTTAGGTAAACAATAGCATTGTATACCGCTATTGTTTACCTAATTTCCAAGAAATAGAGGTGATCGTAGGTGACTAAACCTTTTAAAAAAAATAGTCGTTATATGGTTGGATTAGATAGTCTAAGAGGCCTAGCTATACTAGGTGTTATTTTGTATCATATTAATTTTAGTTGGATGCCTGGAGGGTTTTTAGGGGTTACTGTATTTTTTGTACTCTCAGGTTATTTAATTACAGATATTCTAGCGATGGAGTGGAAGAGAAATAAGAGAATTGATTTGAAGAAATTCTGGCTTAGTAGAGCAAGGAGATTACTTCCAGGAATGTTTGTCATGCTCGTTATAACGTTGGCATGGATTACGATTTTTCATAGCTCTTTACTTGAAACAATGCGTGGAGATTCATTAGCGGCGTTATTTTATGTTAGTAACTGGTGGTATATTTATCATAAATTATCGTACTTTGATAATTTTAACCAGCTTTCTCCATTGAATCATTTTTGGTCGTTAGCAGTTGAGGAACAATTCTATGTTGTCTGGCCGTTTATCATTAGTTTAGGACTTTACCACATAAAAAAACAATCCCGTATGATTTTATTGATTTGTCTGGGAGCTGTTGCTTCAGCTTTAGCGATGGCAATTTTGTATGAACCTGGAGCTGATCCGAGCAGAATTTATTATGGCACAGATACGAGGGCCTTTTCTTTACTTATTGGAGCGGCACTTGCCTTAATTTGGCCAAGCGATAGGCTTGCAAATAAAATTATTCCAAAGGCGCGGCTCATTCTTGATGTAGTGGGAGGAACTGCTCTTATTATTATTTTGCTTATGTTTTGGAAGACTAATCAATATGATCCGTTTCTATACAATGGGGGAATGGTTCTCTTATCAATTGCAACAGCATTGTTAGTGGCAAATCTTGCTCATCCAGCGAGCCGCATCGCTCAATTTTTACGATTTAGACCTTTACGTTGGATAGGAATAAGGTCGTATGGCATATACCTCTGGCATTATCCAATTCTTACATTGACAACTCCAAAAGTAAATGCTGGAGATTTTTCACTAATAAGAGCAACTCTTCAATTTCTTCTGATTATAATGATTGCGCAAATTTCATGGAAGTTTATTGAAAAACCGATCCGACAAGGTGCGCTCCGAAACATTCAGTTTAAGAATTTAAGACTTCAAAATGTCGCTTTAGGTGTTAAGTTAGCTTTAATTTGTGCATTATTCGTTTCGTCGATAGCCGTCTTAGGGTTAGTTAGTAAGGATAAGGAGAATCCTCAACTAGATAAGGTGGAAGCAGTACAAACACAACCGGCGAAACATCCAGTTGCAGTTCGGGAAAATCCAACTCAAGAGACGCCTCAAAATCAAGAAGAATCAAAAGAAGTAAATTCTGCGCAACCTAAAAATTCTCTCACCGTTACAGCGATAGGTGATTCCGTTCTGATTGATATTGCTCCGTATTTAAAAAATACTTTTCCTGATATTAGGATTGATGCACAAATTGGTCGCCAGCTGTCAAAAGCGATTCCTGTAGTTGAACAGTTAAAGAATGAAGGGGATTTAGGAAACTATGTCATTATTGGATTAGGTACAAATGGAGCCTTTACTACTGAGCAACTTGTATCATTAATAAAATTAATTGGGAATGAACGTAAAATGATTTTTATTAATACGAGGGTACCACGTCCGTGGGAATCAATCGTGAATGAGAGATTGAAAGTGACAGTATCTGAATATCCTAATATAACTCTAGTTGATTGGTATGCAGCAAGTGCTGGAAAGGGAGACTACTTTGCACCTGATGGTGTGCATTTAACCAAAGTAGGTGCAGAAGCATACGCAGCACTTGTAGCCAAAGCGGTGAATCAATAATTAGATATGTTTTATTAATTTCTTTTGCAAAATTAACTGAAATGTAAAAGCTCTATGGTTGAGGAAGACAATTTTTTTGCAGTCATCAATAATTTCTGTAATTTATTATACGTCGGAAAAGCGAAGTTTGGTTGAAGACTCCGTCTTTTTTATACAGGGCATGAATGGTTTCGATGCCTTTTACTATACGTGAGGCATGACGGATGTTTTGAATTCCTGCGGATTTGGAAAAGTGTCTGTCGCTTTACATGACGATGGTCCTGTTCTGTGAGATTATTTATAGGAAGAAAGAATGTAACTTCCTAACTTTAAAAATAAGCCCAAAGAATTATTTAATTCTTTGGGCTTATTTTTGGTTCTGGTGCAAAAACTTCAGGATAATTGCAAGTAATCTCTTAAACTTGGACATAATGATAGCATTATTCTAAAAAAGTGTGTGATCGGTATGGAAAAGGAACTTCTGGTGCAAAAAAATACTGTCGTTGTTTACACCAGAACCAGCGATCCTCCTTGTATATCGATATTACTAGTGTGAAAATTAATAGTTAACTAGGGGAAAAGTTAAAGAATTATAAGGGAAACATTAAGGTTGGATAATTATAGTCATGATGAAGGGGTGAAAATATAATTTCACTTACATTTAAACATAAAGAAGCTTTAACATTAGAGGACAGGAATACATAAAGAATGTATAAAAATGTATAAACAATAAATTATTCTTGTATAAATATAGAAGTGAATTATGAGGTGGAAATAGCAGCTAGAGATAAAAAGTTTCCTTAATTCGAGTGGGGGGGAAGAATTTGTAAGTGCAAAAGGATTTTATTTTCTTTTGTGGAATGTTATTTATATTTAGCTTATTAAAATTTAGAAAGGAGAATATTTATGAAGTATTCCTTATTGGAGACAAATACAGATCCAGGAAAGAAAGAATCATTGCTTACACGGTGTGCAAATGTATTTTCGAGATGGTCTCAGAAATATGTTCCAGATGCCTTTGTTATTGCTGTGCTGCTCACTTTATTTACTTTCATTATAGCTTTGTTGATGAATCCCTCAAATCCGTACAAAATCGTAAAATCTTGGGGGGATGGGTTTTGGACTTATTTAACGTTTACAATGCAAATGGTATTGCTAATGGTTACAGGGATGACGTTAGCTTCTGTCCCGTTTGTTAATAGAGGCTTGCAGTCAGTTGCAAAGTTAGCCGATACACCTCAAAAGGCTTATACAATGACATTTTTGATCAGTGCAATTGCATACTATATCAATTGGGGACTAGCGGTAGTTGTGGGAGCGATCATTGCGAAGGAAGTAGCGAAAAAGAATCCGAATGCACATTTTCCATTACTTGTAGCAGCTGCTTATGCTCCGACAGCCTTATATAGCGCAGGTCTCTCTAGTTCTATTGGCTTGACAATTGCCACAAAGGATCATTTTCTTGTAGATATGATTGGAATTATTCCTACCTCACAAACAATCTTTAGTTACTCTACTCTAATTATTTTTTTCACTCTATTCATCACGATGCCAATTATTATTGTACTTATGGCTCCAAAAAGCGGGATTATCAGGTATAAAGCACTCGAAACAGATACAAATTCTTTTGTAAAACCTCCTCAAAAGAATTTAACTACTGCGGAAAAACTGGAATGGACACCGGTCCTAGGAATAGTATTAGGTGCAATCGGCACGTTGTATTGTGTTTATGAATTCATGAACGGTCATAGTTTAGATTTAAATATCATTAATTTGTTTTTCTTGTCACTTGGTTTGCTCCTGCATGGTTCTCTTGGCAACTTTGCACAAGGATTCAAAGAATCTGCGCAATCCATTTCTCCAATTATCCTACAGTTTCCGTTTTATGCGGGGATTATCGCTGTTTTAGGTAGTTCAGGATTGGGAAGCTCAATCATTGAATGGATGGCATCCATTGCGTCAAAGGATACATTTGATATATTTACATATTGGTCAGCGGGATTGGTGAACTTATTGGCGCCATCTGGCGGGGGACAATGGGCTTTACAAGGGCCACTGCAGGTTCCGGCAGGGTTGAAGCTAGGTGTAGATCCGGCTACTATCGCTATGGCGGTAGGCTGGGGAGACGCATGGACAAATTTGATTCAGCCGTTCTGGGCACTACCTCTTTTAGGGGTGCTGGGATTGAAAATTAAAGATATCATGGGTTATTGTTTCATTCTCTGCATTTGGGTCGGGATTGTTACAAGTTTATTGATGTTATTTGTATATTAGCTTTCATAGGAATACGCATCACTATCAAGTCAAGGGCTTAAAATACCATTAAAATGAAAGTAAAACGGATCTAGAAGTACAGACGAAGTATTTATGAACACCGTAGGTTTCAGTATCAACTTTCCGGATATCTATGTTATTCCATGTAGGAAGGCGATTTTTATTTCAAGGAGGTTTTTTAGATGGAATCTAGTAAAGCCATAGTGTGGATTAATGTAGTTACTGCCAAACCAGGTAAATTAGATGAATTAGTTGTTATCCCAGCTGAAGAACTACTTAACTTTAAGAGAAAAGGTATTCTTGGTTGGATTAGCAGTCGTTGACATCGTTCTATTGATAATAACAAGGCAATTATGATGAGTATTGAATATCATAAAAATTGGTTAGGAAAAAATGACTTCTCTGAACACTTAAACAAGATTAAACACTTAATTGGAGGAGTAGAAGGTGGGTACTACATGTTAGTGGAAAACATTGGAAATATGTAAACTACTTATATTCTAAATTTTTATTTATCCTCTTGATAGTGAAAAGTTAATATACCGGAAATAAAAGCCCATGGAAAAACTCCATGGGCTTCATCAATTAATAAAATAAAATCAAAATTATGTTGTATTTAGGGGGAGCACCACACATCCATCAACTTAAGGATTTAGACTATTCTTAAACTTAAAAGCACGT
>NZ_JBFPJI010000254.1:0-4847 GCF_040838205.1 Bacillus sp. S4 | reverse complement strand
TTTATATATTGTTAGACTTTCTTTAAAGCAATTATTTAGTGATTTGGAAGCATCAACAGAAGTGTGCATGCTTATGTATAAATTTTAGAGTGTCAATAAAAATATTATGTAAACAATGTGAACTGTCACAAATTTTCATATATTATTGTGATTGATATCACATCCCTTTTTCTCAATGGGTATTATGCTTAGTTTGTAAGGAATGATTGGGAGAGGGTGGGATGATAATGTTTTGTTATCAATGTGAACAAACGCCAACAGGCGGATGCAAAGTGATGGGTGTTTGCGGTAAGAATGAAACCATTGCAAGTTTACAAGATACGATTGTGTTTGGATTAAAAGGAATTGCTGCTTATCGTACTCATGCTGCTCAGCTAGGGTATACAGATGCATTTGTAGATGCTACAACTCAAGAAGCGCTATATATGACATTAACAAATTCTAACTTTAATGAACAAGAACATATTGATATGGCTATGAAAGTTGGGAAATCAGCTTTACGGGTGATGGAGTTGTTGGATGAGGCACATACGAATCACTTTGGTGTTCCAGAGCCTGTTCAAATTACACAAAATCATGTAGAAGGTAAGGCAATTGTAGTTACTGGTCATAATTTATTTGCATTAGAGGAACTATTAAAGCAAACAGAAGGAAAAGAAATTAATATTTATACGCATTCTGAAATGTTACCAGCACACGGATATCCAAAGCTGAAAAAATATAAACATTTAAAAGGAAACATTGGTAAGGCATGGTACGATCAACGACGCCTTTTTGAAAAATTCACTGGTGCCATATTAGCTACAACGAACTGTGTTATGCCAATTAAAGGATCATACTCTGATCGATTCTTTTCATATGATATTGCAGGCTTAGAGGGCGTACAAAAAATTGAAAATGATGATTTTGCACCATTGATTCAAAAAGCGCTAGAGCTTCCCGAAGTACATATGGAGTCGGATGAACAGTTAGTAACAGGATTTCATCATAATACAGTATTATCATTAGCCCCAGAAATTATTGAGGCAGTAAAGGAAGGGAAAATAAAGCGTTTCTTTGTCATCGCAGGTTGTGATGCACCAGGAAAAGGCGGGGAATACTATCGTGAATTAGCAACGTCACTTCCGCCAGAAACGGTTATTTTAACAACTTCTTGTGGGAAATTCCGCTTTAATGATGTGAATTATGGGTTTGTACCTGGTACGGAGATTCCGCGTTATATTGACTTAGGGCAATGTAATAACTCAATTTCTACAGTGAAAATAGCGGCCGCTTTAGCAGATGCTTTTCAATGTGAAGTAAATGAATTGCCAGTGAGTATTGTCCTATCATGGTTTGAACAAAAAGCGGTTGCCATTTTACTTGGTCTATTTAGTCTTGGTATTCAAGATATTCGCATTGGTCCAAAGGCCCCTGAATTTATTTCACCTGGTGTGCTTGATGTATTACAAGAAACATTTGGTTTAAAACTAATTACAACTGCAGCAGAAGATATGAATATGATGTTATCATAACAAAAAGGATGTCCTATATGTAGAGTTGGCTTTATAAAGAATTTGTATGTATTCGCAAGCTCATGTATTAGATGCACAGGTGCATTAGTAGAAGAACAAAAAAATAATCCGTCTTCTTAATAAGGAGAGCTAGCCACATTCATTAACTTCGGAATATTATAACGCCCAAAACAAAAATGTAGAATTTTTGTTTTGGGGTATTTCCTTTTCTTAGCTGGATAGGTATGTGGTGAGATTTTTTAAAAAGAAAATAGGCAGTATCCAATAGATAATAGCGGATTTTTAAAAAAATTTAAAAGTCCAGTTGACATTCACCTCTAATTAGTCATACAATTTAGTTGTAATAAGTAATACTGAATAGCGTGATTTCTTAAAATATATTTAGTAAACAATAGGAAAAAGCGGATTTAAGAAAAAATTTAAAAATCGAGTTGACATTACCTCTACTTAGTCATACAATGTAGATGTAATAAGTAATACTGAATAGTGAGGTTTTTCAAAAGCTATTCAGTAAAAATTCGCCTTAGTACTCTGTGATACTGAATATAAGTCAGACAGAATAGGGGGTAGAGGAGGATCAGAATATGGAAAATTTAACTGAAATGCTGAAAGGTTCGCTAGAAGGGTGTGTGCTGGAAATCATCAGCCGCCGTGAGACTTATGGCTATGAGATTACCCGCCACCTGAATGAGCTTGGGTTTACTGAAGTCGTGGAAGGAACGGTCTATACCATCCTTGTGCGATTAGAGAAGAAAAAACTTGTGAATATTGAAAAGAAACCATCAGATATGGGGCCGCCTCGTAAGTTTTATTCACTAAATGAGGATGGCCGTCAGGAGCTTGAATTATTTTGGAGAAAATGGGATTTTGTATCATCAAAAATTAACGTCTTGAAGTCAAACTAGCCTCATAAGATAAAATATTCGGCCGATATTTTGGGAGTTTCTTGTTCTGCTTTATAAAAAAGGAGGAAAAATAATATGTTGGAAATGTTCAAAAAATTAATTGGTGATAAAAAAGAGTACAAAATGATGATGGCACGGGTTGGAGCTCTGCCAGAGGACTACCAATTTGTGTTTAAGAAAATCCAAAACTACATGTGGAATTTCTCAGCGGGCAACGGGATGGATATGCTACACATACAGTATGAATTAATCGATTTGTTTGAAGCCGGTGCGGCGGAAGGCAGACAAGTGCTGGAAATCACTGGGGAGGACGTGGCATCCTTTGCTGACGAACTAGTGGCAAACGCTAAAACTTATGTCTCCAAGTATCGTGAAGATTTGAATGAAAGTATCATGAAGCAATTGAGAAAAAAATAAATGCAAAAGGTAATACCGACTGATTAGCTGGTTACAAATGTGAATTGCCACCATCGCTATTCAGTTATATTTTTAAATCAGTACTAAGTAATACAGAATATCAGTAATACTAAATAGAGGAGTGTAGGCAGTCTAGCTTTACAAAACATTTTTTAAGGAGGAAAAAAGCATGAGCAACACAGCGATTTCTGTAAAAGGGTTAAAAAAATCCTTTAAAGATAAGGAAGTGTTAAAAGGGGTAGATTTTGAAGTGCAGCGTGGCGAAATTTTCGCGCTGCTGGGCTCAAATGGAGCGGGCAAGACGACGACGGTCAATATCCTCTCTACGCTGATGAAGCAAGATGGCGGCGAAGTAGGTGTTTGCGGTTTTGACGTCCAGCGTCAATCGGATCATGTTCGTCAAAGTATCAGTCTGACAGGGCAGTTTGCAGCTTTAGACGGTATGCTCACGGGGAGAGAAAACTTGATAATGATTGCCAATTTGCGTGGAGTTTCTAGTCCTGCTCAAGTCGCTGATAATTTGCTTGCAAGATTTAGCCTGACCGATGCAGCCAACCAGAGGACAGACCAGTATTCAGGTGGGATGAAGCGCCGGCTTGACATCGCGATGAGTTTGATCGGAACGCCAGCAGTCATTTTTCTCGATGAACCGACGACAGGGCTTGACCCCGAAGCGCGGATTGAAGTGTGGGATACCGTCAAGGAACTTGCCGGCGGTGGCACAACCATCTTGCTGACAACCCAGTACCTGGAGGAAGCCGAACAACTGGCGGACCGTATCGCTATCTTGCATGGCGGAAAAATTATTACGACTGGTACTCTTACTGAACTTAAAGAGATGTTCCCGCCAGCAAAAGTGGAGTATATCGAGAAGCAGCCGACATTGGAAGAAATTTTCCTTGCGATCATCGGCAAAAAGGAGGAGATGTAAATGAAAAGCAAAACAGGGGTATTACTAGGGCGCTTAATGCGCAACATTATGCGGAGTCCAGATACGATTATTACGGTAGCGATTACACCGATTATGATGATGCTGTTGTTTGTCTACGTATTTGGCGGCGCCATAAAGACAGGAACGGATAACTACGTCAATTATTTATTGCCGGGAATCTTGCTGATGGCTATTGCATCCGGTGTCGCTTACACATCCGTGCGGTTGTTTACGGATGTAAAGAGTGGGCTGATGGCACGTTTCATTACTATGCCTATCAAGCGCTCGTCGGTATTATGGGCTCACGTATTAACCTCACTTGTTGCTAATGTACTTACTATCGTGGTGGTTATCCTTGTTGCGCTCTTAATGGGCTTCCGTTCCAGCGCTAATATTCTGGATTGGCTTGCGGTAGCTGGAATACTTGGGATGTTTACGCTGGCGCTAACATGGTTGGCTATCATTCCCGGGTTGACAGCGAAGTCTATGGAAGGG
Organism: Bacillus sp. S4; assembly: GCF_040838205.1. Taxonomy (NCBI): domain Bacteria; kingdom Bacillati; phylum Bacillota; class Bacilli; order Caryophanales; family Bacillaceae; genus Bacillus; species Bacillus sp. S4. The sequence goes on along the minus strand of NZ_JBFPJI010000254.1, from coordinate 585 downwards.
GCGACAGCCTACTCATACCCGCTAATTTTTCTGCCCTTTATTAGTTCGGCCTTTGTTCCTACCGAAACTATGCCAAAAATTGTTCGTGCGTTCGCTGAGAACCAGCCTGTAACTTCAATCGTGAATGCGATTCGTGCCCTCTTATATGAAGGGACTGTTGGTAACGATATTTGGATTGCACTTGCTTGGTGTGTAGGAATTATGGTTATCGCTTACTTCTTCGCCGGTAAAGCATTTAAACGTCAGTTAGGGTAAGTGCACCATCGGTTCGGTGCCCTATGGTAACTAAATCTTCTGAAATGAAATATATGTTTGGAAAAGTGGATTAAAATCACATTAATCTTAGTTATTGCTATAATTGTTAGTATTTTTACTGGTTATGTAGTTGGTACGTAAGTAGGTTCAGACGCTGAAAAAAGCAGACTGAGAGAGTTAAAGGGGAAGAGATAATATTTTGACCGCAATTCTAATCGTCATATAATAAATGCAAGTTTTATACATGAAAAGCCCACCTATTTCCGTAGGTGGGCCATATCTTTATTACACAATACGAAAGTATACTCTCTTTTTCTAAATATGAAATTA
>NZ_JBFPJI010000253.1:0-4925 GCF_040838205.1 Bacillus sp. S4 | reverse complement strand
GGCCTATTATTCTAGGAGTAGGTCATATAAGTATATCTAATTTAATGGAATCGACGTATGGAGGGACAATATGGGGAATGTTGATAATTTTGCAAATATTATATTAGAAGAACCGAAAAGAGAGCAGTTATTTCCTTTATTTGAAGAAGTGTTTGGGATTACAAGTCAAACATTGCATGATTTTTCAGCGAAAGGATATTGGGATTATACATATAAAGCATTATCATTTTTACAAGATGATAAAGCGATTGCAAATGTTGCGGCATTTTCACTTCCGCTTTTAATTAATGGTGAAAAAATAAATGCAGCGGGTATTCAATCAGTAATGACACATCCGAATTATCGTAGACGAGGATTAATGAAACAATTGTTTAGTAAGATGATAGAGGAAATTGATGAGCAATGCGAGTGTGCGGTCTTGTTTACTGAAAATCCGGAACTATATAAACCATTTGGTTTTCAAATTGTGCAAGAATATTTGATGACAGTATCATACGAAAACAAGAGTGATAAAGATTCTCAACTTAAAAAGTTAGATTTTTATAATGAAGAGGATAGACAATTAATACATGAGATTATTGAAAATGGCCAAAGGCTTTCTAATAAATTTTCAACGTTAAATTACCGCTCTTCGTTTTATTTAAATATGTATGATTCAACATGGAATGAAAACCTTTATTATTCAGAGACATTAGATGCGCTGATTGTTTTTACAGTAGAAAATCAAAAACTAAAATTATTTGGAGTATTTGCGCCGGTAATTCCGATTTTAGATGAATTATGTGAGGAAATCTCTGGGGAATTTACGGAGATTGAATTTTATTTCTACCCAGATCAATTAGGAATTGATGATGTACAATATACAGAATTACAGACTAGTAAGTATTTAATGGTTCGAAGTAATAAAGAATTAGATTTTAAAGGTTATAAATTCCCGGTATTAACTGAGTTTTAAATATTAATTTAAATGCTTTTTTATGGAGGAATTATGAAAACATCATATATACCAAATCATATTGAGCAACTTACTGTAATGAACGCACCTAAATTTTACAAACTTGAAGACAATGATACATTCATTGTCCATTCGAAAGAAGAAACAGATTTTTGGCTGAAAACCCATTATGGTTTTGAAGTAATGAATGGCCATGTATTTTATGATGAGATAATGACAGATTTTCAGGCTGAAGTTCAATTGCGCATGAATCCAAATGCGACATACGATCAAGCGGGTTTATTTGTTATGATTTCTGAGAAGTGTTGGTTAAAAACATCTTTAGAATATATTCCTGAGGGCCCATCACATTTAGGTGCTGTCGTAACGAATAATGGCTATTCTGATTGGTCAACGCAAGACTATCCAAATGAGTTTGCTAAGCAACAATTAAGTTTTCGAATTATTAGAAAACTTGGCGATTATACAATATATGTGAAAACGCGTCAGCGATGGGAACAAATAAGAATCGCTCATTTGATGGAGGACATAGGTAATGAGCCTGTTAAAATTGGTTTTTATACATGTAGTCCTTCTGAAAATAATGGATTCGAGACCGAGGTTTTCGATTTTAAAATTGAACAAATATAGATGGGAAAACCGCATTCTTACTAAATGAGAATGCGGTTTTTATTAAGTTAAAGAGTATTCACATCAACTGGCAGTGAAAATGCCTGGTAGATTAAAGTTCCATTTTATTGACTAAAAATGATTTAAAACTTATCATTTAATAATGTTAAATATTAATTTACATAATATAATAGGACTAATGAAGAAATTACAGACTATATCGTTTAAATAAGGAGGAATATGAATTATTCAATGGTAATTTCATGAAAAAAGGAGATTATGTATGAAATCATTTCGCAAGTTGTTACAGTATTTAAAACCATACATGTTCTTCGCTATTATTGGGCCGTTATTTATGGTACTTGAGGTTGCGATGGACTTAATTCAACCGACAATAATGCAACATATTATTGATGTTGGAATTGCAAACCGGGATTTGAATTATGTAATAAAAATGGGGCTTCTTATGATAGGGGCAGCAGCGATCGGTTTAGTTGGAGGACTTGGTTGTATGATGTATTCTACAAAAGCTGCTGTTAATTTCGCTACAGACATACGAAAAGATGTGTTTGCTAAAATAGAAACATTTTCCAGCAAAAATCGTGATTCATTTGGAACAGGTAAATTATTAACAATCGTGACAAATGATATTACATCTATTCAAGCGGCAATGACGATGACGTTACGTGTACTTGTCCGTGGACCGTTATTATTTATTGGAAGTATCATTATAGTCTTTGTAACAGCGAGAGAACTATTTCCAATTTTACTTGTTGTGGTACCCGTTTTATTAGTTGCAATTGTATGGATTGCAGGTCAAGCGAGCGGTTCATTTAAACGAGTACAAGAAGCATTAGATAAAGTAAATACAAAGCTACAAGAAAATTTATCCGGTGTACGTGTTATAAAAGCATATGTAAGACAAAAATATGAAATCTCACAGTTTGAGAAAGTTAATACAAGTTTAACTGGAATAAATATTCGTGCTATACAAATTATTTCATTGATGATGCCAATTATTATGCTAGTTGTAAATGGCGGGATTGTAGCAACTTTATGGATTGGTGGCGAGAAAGTTTTTAACGGTACACTCCAAGTAGGGGCCATTTTAGCTTTTATTAACTATTTAAATATCATTTTAATGTCACTTATGTCTATTAGTATGGTATTTATTCAAATTGCCCGTGCTTTTCCATCAGCTGATCGTGTACAACAAGTCTTACATACTGAAGTTGATATTACAACTGAAGGCGACGTATATGAACCAAAACAAGTGGATGGTAATATAGAGTTTAAAAATGTTAGCTATAGTTATACGAAAAATGATGAATATGTTTTAAAAGATATTTCATTTACCGTACGTAAAGGTGAAAAAATAGGGATTATTGGATCGACCGGAAGTGGTAAATCTACATTGGCGAAACTATTGCCACGACTTTACGATGTTGATCAAGGTGAAATATGTATAGATGATTTTAATGTGAAGGCATACGATTTGCAAAAACTTCGTGCCTCCATTGGCTTCGTTCCACAAAAGGCACTCCTTTTTTCAGGCAGTATAGAAGAGAATTTACGTTATGGCAAAGAAGATGCAACTTATGATGAATTGGAATTAGCATCTTCATCTGCTTGTGCGAATGAGTTTATCAATAAGCTGGAAGACTCTTATCAATATAACTTAACACAAGGTGCAACTAATCTATCTGGCGGGCAAAAACAACGTATATCTATTGCAAGAGCCCTAGTGAGAAAGCCATCTATTCTTGTATTAGACGATTCTACATCGGCAGTTGATGCGAAGTCAGAAGCTGTAATACAGGAAGCGTTAAGGACAAGATATAGTGGCACAACGACATTTTTAATTGCATCAAAAATATCTTCTATTATAGATGCTGATAAAATCCTCGTTTTGAATAACGGTGAATTAGTTGGAAATGGTACGCATGAGGCTTTATTGGCAACTTGTGAAGTGTATCAGGAAATTTATCTTTCCCAAGGTGGTAGCCTGCAGCAAGAAGGAGGGGAAGAGCATGCGTAATTTTCAAGGACAATTTGGAAATAAAGGTGGACGTAACAATCCGAAAACGGGAAAAACAAAGAATACTAAAGGAACTATAATGCGAGTATGGAACTACATGGGGTATCAAAAAGCATCTCTTATGTTCGTTATTATTCTTGTATTTATCACGACATTACTAGGTTTACTTGGGCCATATTATATGGGGGTCATCATTGATGAATACATTGTACCGAAGGATTTAAGCGGGACAGCGAGAATGTGCATGCTGCTCATTGCAATATATGGGATAACCGTATTGTTAACATGGTTACAAACATTTGTAATGATTAATGTTGCATTAAAGACTATACAAAAAATAAGACAAGATATTTTTGAGAAAATCCAAACACTTTCTCTACGATTCTTTGATGTACGTTCTCAAGGTGATTTAATGAGCCGTGTGACAAATGATATTGATAACTTAAATCAAGCTTTGACACAAAGTGTTGTACAAATTATTTCATCAGCGTTAACATTTATAGGTGTAACAATTGCGATGTTTTCATTAGATTGGATTTTAGCAATTGTAACTTTAATTACAGTACCTATTATGTTTTTCGTTACAAAAAAACTAGTTGCTTATAGTGGCCAAAACTTTGCGAAGCGTCAAAAGGATTTAGGGGAATTAAATGGATTTATCGAGGAAGCTATTACAGGTGCAGACGTAACTACGTTATACGGAAAAGAAAAAGAAACCGTACATAACTTTAATGAAATTAACGAACAGCTAAGAATTTCAGCAACGAAGGCTGAAACGTTTTCAGCATTTATTTTTCCAAGTATGAACTTTATTAATAACTTAGGAATGGGGCTTGTAATTGGAACTGGATCGGTAATGGTATTAAACGGAATGACAACAGTAGGTGTCATTGCAGCTTTTATTAATTATTCTAGACAATTTTCAAGACCACTTAGTCAATTTGCAACTTTAATGAATACGATTCAAGCGGCAGTTGCTGGAGGAGAACGTGTTTTTGAAATTATGGATGAAGTACCAGAAATTCAAAATAAAAAAGATGCAGTACTTGTACAAAACTTACAAGGACATGTTAGGCTTGAGAAAGTTTCATTTGGATACGCACAGGACAACATGATTTTAAAAGATGTGAGTCTTGAGGCGAATCCTGGGGAGACAATCGCTTTAGTCGGTCCAACTGGATCAGGAAAAACAACAATTATTAATTTGTTAACTCGCTTTTATGACATTCAAAAAGGGAAAATTAGCATTGATGAAAAAGATATAAAGGATTATGATATTAATTCTTTGCGGAGTAAAATAGGGGTTGTTTTACAGGATACGTA
>NZ_JBFPJI010000252.1:0-4966 GCF_040838205.1 Bacillus sp. S4 | reverse complement strand
TTTATCAACTGATTTTAAAACAATTTCTTCTATTAGATTTGCGCTCACATCACTTTGCAACAGTTCGTCTAGTGCTCCATATTGTTCTTCAATACCTTCACTCTTATACGCTATGAAGAATTTCCCTACAGTTCTGCGAATAACATTTATATTTTCCTGAAATACGCTTTCATCTAAACCTGAAACGTTTTGAACTAAATTCACAAAACTCCTCGCACCACCAATTGTAGAAAATCTAGAATACAATTCGTTTAAGAATTCATTTATTTCTACTTGAATATTATCAATAAGGAATTTAGCATATGCATTTAGGTTCTCCTGAGTAAAATGTTTTTTAACAGATTTTAAGAAATACAATGCATCAATCTTATCAGCATCTGTATCAACTCTTTGCATCACTACATTAATTACTTCCTCTGCTCTTACCTCTGGTAAATTCGTTCCCATACACATCAGGCCTTTTAGTGCTACATCTGGGTAATTTGGAATAATATTAAGAAGCACATTCACGAGGCGCTCTAAATATGTCTTATCAATAACTGTTGCATTGACCTTCAATAATTTTAAAAACCCACTTGCCCAACTAGGGAATTGGAACCATGAACTATTAGTAAAATATTCAATTCCCTGTTCAATGTTTCTTTTAATGTAAGATTGATTCTTTTCTTCTCGCCCTAACATAGCATATGCAATGTTTATTCTGTCAAATTGCTGAGTGCTAGCACTATTGTAATCAATCGGATGCAGCAAGTTACTGAAGAGTGTTTCCCTCTGTGTACTAGTAAAATATTTGTTTGCTGCTTCCAACGGTCTATCATATAGAGAAGAATTAGCTGCATGATTAATCAATAAATCGGATGTTTCGCTTAATTTCTCAAAGTTATCCTCTTTTAATGAAGCAATATGTTCAATAAGCAGTGACATCTCCTCTGTAATCTGCTCATTATCTTTTCCTAGCCCATTTACAATAAATTTGTCTAATTTTTTAGCTAATCCGGTGACGGCATCTAAATCGAATGAAATCATCCTCATAAATTGACACAATTGTATTACATCTTTCGGTTCTTTGAATTTGTTATCAGCTATTCCATATATAATCTTAGACCCTACTTTCTCGTCTATTTCAGAAATAACTGGTTCTAATAAGTCAAAAACCTTAAACAAGAACGGTTTGTCGGCAATACTGCTAATGCGGTGTATTGTTTTCACAAATTTCGTCTTATGTTTTTCTCTTATGAAAGGAGCAATTTCTAAAAATACCTCAACACATTCTTCCCATTGCACCTCCTCCGATTGCCCCTCATCAACTTCCATATGCGCAAGGAGTTGATGATAAAAATTAAGGTCGAAATAATCAGCAAACATAATTGGATGTCGGCGATAAAGATTTAACAATTCAGTAAACGGATAAAAACTATATTCCTCATCTCGTACTGCAATAAATGTTTTTATCTTGTTACGTAAGCCTTCTGATAGTTCCGTCTCATGATTGAGAAGATAGTCTACAGCATTTGTAATCTGTTGAATATAGTCCTTATCGGTCATATCTTTTCCTAATGTTGTTTTCCAATCACTACTCTGACTAAAAAGTTGGTCCATCGTATATAGTATAGACTCCTCTGCAATACCCTTGCTTTCTGCCAATACATAGACATTAAACAAATTTCCCAATTCGATTTGCCAAAGTCGCATACTAGGGATGCCTATTGCCATTAACCTCTGAACAATAGCATTCGCAAGCTCCGTTCTTCGTACAATAGGCATATGCTCAATAAGCTGATATGCGGCTTTTAATACAGATGGTAAATCCTTTGTTTTACAATTTTTCACAGCATCGATAACAACTATTGCAACGTGTTCTGTATGTGTTTCTTGTTCTAATTTAGCGAGCACACCTTTATCATTTCCACTTACGAGACTTTTTTGAATGGTACGTTGCATCTCATCACCAGCCATTAGTCCAACTGCATCTTGCGCCAAATAGATAAATGGTGCCATATTGTCGACTGTAATATGTTGTTGTGCAATTAAAAAATTCATCAACCCCTCATAATCAGGCTTTAACTTATACGTCGAGCCTTTCTTTTCAAAGAGCTTTTTAATTGTTGGTTTTACCGTCACCGTTTCCTTCTCTTCGCTGTAGTAAAACGCAAGGAGGTCTTCTAGGAAATTAAAGTCTTTCGAAACATTCATATAGACCTCATTATAATCCGATTGGATAACCGATAACTTGGCTAAAAATCGTAATCCCCGCTCATTCGTTAGAAGTTTTTCTTCCAATTTTCTTCTTTCAGTTTCCCTTGCCTTTGCTATGAGAAGATTATTGGCAAACGTATTGAGCAGCTTCTTTACCTGTCTTGGCGTGGTTACTTCAGTATGGATAAGAATATCTGTTACAATCTCTTCAAACCTGCTTCCACATAATTCGACTAATCCCTCGGCTTCTTGCCTTGCCAATTCTAAAGCATATTGTGCCATATCACTTTCAATAATTGGTGATAAAGGAATCCTAAAATGGAACAACTTGTCCAAAAACAGTTCCCCATCGATGTGTTCGGCAGACTTATTCAATTTCTCCTTCTCCAGAGCCTGAATTAAAATATTTTCATCGCAGGCTACAATAAAGATACACTCATCTACATCCACAAAAGCTTTGATAGCATCCAAAGCGTCTACTACCTTTCTCGGACTCAAACGGTCTAAATCATCTACAATAACAATAAGCTTTTGAAACCTCGAATTTTTCTTTTTGTATTTCTCAATTTCTTCTTTAAACAATTCTTCATACTCATCAGCGGTTTCTACTGGTTTAACTAATTGTACATTTGCCGTTTTCTTTTGCATAGAAGATTTCACAAACTCCTGTAACATCGCACCTAGGGGTGTCATGATAATAGGTAGCCATATGTTTTTCTTAAAATCCTTAAATGAATCTACCATATTTTCATGAAAAGTGTTTTCTGTAAAAACAGCATTAATAATATCCGCAATCAAAAGAACTCCAGCAAATGCTGCTGATGAAGTTAAGAAAAGAAAACCTAATAACGTAAACAGAGGTTTTAATTCCTTAATTAATCCTCCTACAGTATGTGTTTTATCCTCAATAGTAGTATCTGCTCTGAATTCCCGAAACATCTCTTGATATCGTTTAAGAACACTCGCATTTTTATCTTCATTCAACTTTCTCCAAAGGTTCTTCAGAAAGGCTTTTTTTAGAGAATCATTTTCATATTTCCATGCATTAATTTCAAAAACTTTATACTCATCTTTACCATGCAATTCTTTCTTTAATAGATTTATGATGGATGATTTACCTACACCCCATTTACCAATCAAAGCGATATTAAAAGGAGGATTATGTTCCATAATAATTCGCTTAATATTTTTCACATAATCGTGATGATGAAAAGAATCCTCCCCTTTATTTTCTAGTGCAGTGTCTTTTAAGAAATACGTTTTGTCCAATACATGACCTCCTCTATTACACCATTGAAGTAATTTAGTTCAAACACAATTAATAATATATATAGTTTTATAAATAATATCATATTATATCAAAATTTTGCTTCTTTTATGCTTTTAGTCATATACGACCTTAAACTTTCTTCTTGTTATACACCCAGTCTGTTAAGAAACATTATTTGATATTGTTATATTAAGGGGGCAGCCCTTGTTCATCTCAAACTTAGTGAGGAATGACAGTCAAAGAAAAAGAACCCCTTTAGAGTTCTTCTTTAGGCACCCACTTTTCTTTGATTCAGCCATTTTGGAGGTGTTTGGGTTCCTATTAGCCATTAATGAGTATCTCCAGTACAAAAGTTTTTCACTTTATAAAAACCAGTTCTAATGATTCTTTCATAGCTGTTAAAGCAGCAAATCCGTTGAGTTAACAATATGTATTCCATATGTAAGTTTTAATTGCTCAAATGCTTTTTCCGTTTCCTCTTCATAACTAGGAATAGGGCTCATACAATCATTTAATAGATAAATGTTGGTGGTTACAGAACGGTCATCTGTATAATGTTCAACAATTTGCTTTACTGATTCTAAGACACAATGTGATTTGGCTTCCCCTGCAATAATAATTTTTTTATAAGATTTTAATGAATTTAAAAATTCATAATTCCCTTCATCGCCCACTGCATATTCAGGCTTAATCATCCCATACATTTCACTTAATGGATTTTTTCCCTTTACGATTTTTTCTATTTTGGTGTTTCGAGCAATAGAGTGGAAATGAATCATATTAGAAAATTGACCTTCTAATGCCACCCCATTAGTTCCTTCAATGCAGTGATACGTCCAAATACACAGTTGCTTCTTGCCTATTTTTTCGAGATTACGTAGGTAGTCTAAGCTTTCTTTTTGTTTTTCCACTGCTATCCAAATCCCCTCCTCTACATCATCTGCTGTAATAATAGTAAATGGGGCTGGGTGATTCCCTTCTCTATCCATCCACCAACTAGGGTGAAAAATTTGATGTAAGTCATGGGTATCTAATGACACTGCGATGGTGGTAATTTTATTTAAGTTCTTATAGATAAAATTTGTGATATTCCGAATATCCTGATGAGAATTTGGAACCCCTAATTCTCCGTTCTCCATAAAATCATTTTGAAAGTCAATCCCAATAACCATTACTCGTTCCTTATCTTCGCTCGCAGGAACTAATTCCTCTGCCTTTGCCAAAACAAGTAATTCATTTAGTTTCATTCTGTTTGTTCTACCAATTTCATCAATCCTAACAATGTCTTCAAATCTTGTCTTCAACTTAATTCATCTCCTATCTCAATGTTTTTTAATTTGCAATTTAGGATACTACTATGTAAAAAGGAAACAGTTTCACCACAGAAACATACGTTCTTTTTAACTACGAAAAAAATAGCTCATTCTAGAGTCTGTTTTTATGCATATAATATCAAAGTTTAGTCACGCCCCATTAAACTACAACAACAAGATACAAAAC
>NZ_JBFPJI010000251.1:0-4989 GCF_040838205.1 Bacillus sp. S4 | reverse complement strand
CTTCATAATAATGTTTTTATTAATTCTATTTTTTATATTTATAAATTATAATAAATAGTTTTTTGAAGAAAAGGTAGGGGTAACGATGAAATATGTTAGTATTCGAAAAAAATTAATGTTCATGATGGGAACGATTTGCGCTTTATTTGGCATCGCATTAGCTTTTATTTTATTCTTTGCTGTTGACCAATCTCATAAAGCTGAAGCACTACAAAAAGATATTTCCCCTCTTGCAACAGAATTAAAAGAACGTGGAGACGCGTATCAAGTACAACTTTCAGCTTTAAGAGGTTATTTACTACAACACGATCAAGTCGAATTAGACAAGTTTCATGAAATGAGTAAGCTTCTTGAAGATAATAAAGCACAACTTCTTTCTAACCCTAACGTATCCCAATCTGTAAAAGATACTATGGAACTAGGTTCTACTTGGAGAAAATTTGTTGAAGAAAAAGTTTTCTCTCTTGCAAAAGAACAAAAATGGGAAGAAGCATTACAACTTGCTTCTTCAGAAAATGGGACTGTTTATAAAGTTATTGGTGACTTCACAAACTATAGCAACGAACAAGCTAAGTTACGTGAACAATCCATTGAAAAAATTGATCAATCTTCACTGCTAATTGAATATATTGTTTTCTTATCACTTGTTATATGTATTATTGTTGCACTCATTCTTGCATGGTGGTTCTCTGGCAAGCTTGTTAAACCAATTGAACAAATTGATACGAAATTAAAAGAATTAGCTTCTCAAGAAGGTGATTTAACAGCACGTCTACAAGTAAATAGCAATGATGAGATCGGTGCTATTGCCACATCATTTAATAACATGTTAGAAAACTTGCAGCATATCATTAATCGTGTTCAAAAAACTTCTGTGGAAGTACAAAATGCTTCCGAAAACATGCTAGAAAAGACCAATACATCGCGTGATGCAACAATAAAAGTTCAAAGCTCGATGTCCAATTTAAATGCCAGCATCCAATCACAAACTTCTAGTATGGAAGAAAGCTCGACTGCAATGGATGATATGGCAATGAGTGTTCAGCGCATTGCAGAATCTGCTTCTTCTGTAGCCGAACTAGCTGTAGCCACGTCAGAACACGCTAACGACGGAAGTACTGTTATTCAAAAATCCATTTCACAAATGACGACGATTCACGAAGCAGTAAATGCTACATCAGAAGTGGTCGAACGTCTAATCCCCCATACGAAATATATTGATGCAGCTGTACAATCTATTTCCAATATCGCTGAACAAACAAATCTACTTGCTTTAAATGCTTCTATTGAAGCGGCTCGTGCCGGTGAACAAGGAAAAGGATTTGCTGTCGTAGCTGATGAAGTTCGTAAACTTGCTGAACAATCAAAAACAGCGGCAACAGATATTAACCAGTTGCTACATCAAATTCAAAATGATACAAAAACTGCTAGCTCTATGATGTCTCAAGGTCGCTCTGAAGCATTTGAAGGTATTAACGTCATTCGTGAGGCAGGCTCTTCTTTCACAACAATCGTCGGTCAAGTGAATACAGTTTCTACTCAAATCCAAGACATATCAGCAACTGCTGAAGAAATGGCCGCAAGTGCTGAAGAAATGAATGCTTCACTTAATAACATCGCTTCAATTTCTAATGAAGTTTCAAGTGAGACTGTCGCAACAGCACAATTCGCTGCACAGAAAGTCGTTGTTATGAATGAAATGACCCTAACTGCAAAACAAATGAAACAAACAGTTGAAGAATTAGATCAGCTTGTATCTCATTTTAAAACTGAATAGCTTTCCAAAAAAATATTCCTCCTTTCAAGGGAGGAATATTTTTTTGAGCTCATTTCCTGCACTTTATCCCGCATTAACGGGCAGTAAAACTCTCACCTCAAAATTCAGGTGGAGCAAAGAAGTTAGGGGGGAGATCAACTGCCCGTAAACGCCCGATTGGTTCAACTAATAATCAGTGGGGGATGAACAAAACCCCCACTGATTAAAGTTTCACTTTATACGCATATCCATTATAATGAGAATCGATATCATTAATATTTAGGGGGTGCTACACATGTCACAACAAGCATTTGAAGAAAAGTTATATGCGAACTTAGAAGCTGTTATTGACCCTGAATTAGGTATTGATATTATCAATCTCGGATTAGTTTATGACGTTACAGCAGATGAAAATAATAATGCTGTCATTACAATGACAATGACTTCTATCGGTTGTCCAATGGCTGGCCAAATCGTATCAGACGTTAAAAAAATATTATCAACGAACGTACCCGAAGTAAATGAAATAGAAGTAAAAGTTGTATGGAATCCGCCATGGACAAAAGAACGTATGTCACGTATGGCGAAAATCGCATTAGGTATTCGTGACTAAATAAGGAAAAGACCTGACAATCCAGTCAGGTCTTTTTCTCTTATTATTTTACTCCTACAGCGTCATAAGCTTTCGTTACAGCTTGTACCTCTTTAGAGTTTTTACCGAATAAATCTTCTGCTGATTGAAGTGCAGCTTGACGCATCATTTTAAAGTCAGAGTTTGCAGTTAAATATTTTGTAAGAGCACGATAGTAAATTTTTTCTGTCGCTTCACGGCCCACTCCAGTTACTTTCACATTGTAATGCGTGCCGCCCTCAGACACTAAATACGCCGCCTTATTGTTAATACTACTGTTAATATGAACGCCGCCATTATCAGCTGTTCCAGTATAACGTTTATTATAGTGATCTGGGTAACCTTCACCTGGTTTTAATGGGTTTGGAATAGATGCTGGATCCTTTAGAGAACGAAGTGCATCTCCAGGTTTACCAGGTGTATAAATATCAGCACCTAAATCCCAGCTCTTCTTCTCAACCATGACACCCATGATATCAGATAACGATTCATTTAACGCTCCTGATTCATTTTTATATACAAGGTTTGCTGTATGTTCAGTTACAGCATGCGTTAATTCGTGGCCAATAACATCTAGCCCTGCTGATAATGGAATAAATGTCTTACCATCTCCATCACCATACATCATTTGCACACCGTTCCACGCTGCGTTATTCCAAGATTCACCTACGTGAACAGCAGAAATAAGTTTTGCACCTTTATCATCGAAAGAGTTACGGTTAAATGTCTTTTTATAATAATCATATACTTTTCCTGCATTCACATGCGCATCAACTGCCGCTTTATCTTCGAAGAACTTAGATTTACTTGCAATTTCTTCTCCTGTATATCCAAGAATTTGTGAGAATAAATTAAACCAGTCTTCGTTCATATTCTCTGCATCAAATGTATGGACACCTTGTCCTCGTGTACCATCAAATAAGTTGAACGCTCCTGTTTTCGTATCTTGAGCAATTTCAAATGATTGTCTAGCGCCTAATACTCCGTAACCAAATCCAGTAATGTTATCTACAGCATTATATTTCTCAATAACATTCCCATTTGTTGCATCAACAAAATAATGCCAATATCCTGGTGCTGGTTTAGAAATTGATGCTTTAACGAGGTATGCAAGATAGTACTTTCCATCTTTTTCATACACAAATAAATCTTTTTTCACACCATCATAATTCTTTACTTTACCAATTTCTTTCTCAATATCAGCTTTTGCGATCGTTTCTGCTTGTTCCGCACTAATACTTGCAGATGCAGGAATATTTTTATCTTCTAAATTCGGAATAACTTGTCCGAAAAATGCTTTTACATTATTCTCTTTATCAAGCGTAACTGTTTGATCTGAACCATACACAGGAATGTTATTATGCTTCTCAACTAACTTCACATGTGTTGTACCAGAATCAGCATCTTTTTCTTCACCAACGATATTGAAATGTTTGTCAATATTTCCCGCTAGTTTAAACATATCCTTTTTACTCTCTAAATATTGAAAGACCGTCTCTTTTTTATCTAGTCCTTCCGGCGCTTTCCATTCTTCACCTATGTAAGCTGGTGTTTTAAACTCTTGGTGATACTGGACTTTTTGCTCTTCTGCTTTCGTCGTAGTTGCTCCAAATGCCCCAAACCCACTTGCGATAACAGTTAATGCTAATGCTGATGAAATTACTTGCTTTTTCAATCTAACACTCCCCATTTCCCTAAAAGTTTTTAACACCTTTATAAATATTCTGAATAATCTTTCCGATACCTGCTCTCAAAAATTGAGAAAGTTTTTTCTGATAATTAAACTCACCAAAAAGAGGACATCATTTTTCAACGTCCTCTTTCCTATAACTTTTCATCTCGCTATTCACATGCTTAAAAACTACCACTGATTAAAGTTTCACTTTATTGCATTTTCATTTCAATCGCTAAATAGTGAGAGTTTTCTTTCGCTTGAATGCGAATATCTTCTTCTACAGCCTCCGCTGCATCACGCATTACAAGTGTTTCATCGTTTACAACGCTACTACCTTCAATTTGTACAAGGTATAATTGACGCCCTTCTTGAACAGGGAAATGAATTTCTTTACCAGCCTCTAATGATAAAGAATATAAATTTGCATCTTGGTGAATATGAATTGGTGCATCTCCATCAGAAGGAGATACCATATGGAACCACTCATTTTCACGTTTACTCCAATCAAATTTAAACTCACCATAGTTCGGTTTATGACCATCGCGGTCTGGTAAAATCCAAATTTGTAATAGCCGTAATGTTTCATTTCCTAAATTATGCTCACTATGAAATACACCAGTACCTGCACTCATATATTGAACATGCCCACGCTCAATTGTCCCGCGGTTCCCCATACTATCTTCATGTGTTAATTCACCATCTATAACGTAAGAGATAATCTCCATATCTCGGTGCGGATGCATATCAAACCCCGTTTGTGCCGCTATTAAATCATCATTCATAACACGTACTGCCCCAAAATTCATGTTATTTGGATTATAATAATTTGCAAAAGAAAAATGAAAATGTGTATTTAACCAACCGTGATTTGCTCTTCCCATATTTTTATGATCAACTTTTCTAAACATACCCTTCACCTCATATTAT
>NZ_JBFPJI010000250.1:0-5014 GCF_040838205.1 Bacillus sp. S4 | reverse complement strand
AATATTCTTTGTGAAAATAAAAATTGTTTATGTAATTGAAGAAACTAAAATTTAGGAGAACAGTATGAAAAAGAAACTATGTACATAGGCTTTTTTGATTAATCAATTCAAATTATATTTTAAAGGGGAAATGGGTATATGAAGTTCCGAAACACAAAACTTGCTATGGTTACACTATCTTCATTTTTTATTTTAGGTTCTGCATCTCTATCATTCACAGATATCATACATGGTGAAGTAGTTTCTGCATCTCCACAAGTAGATACGTTTTCAGCACAAGAGATTACTGTAAAAAACTATGACGATACATATTATAATAACGCTATAGGAAAAACGGGTTTAGAATTAAAGAAGGAACTTCATAATGTTATTGATAATCATACAAAGATATCATACAGTGCGGTTTGGGAAGCGCTAAGAGATACTGATGAAGATCCAAATAATAAAAATAATGTGTTGCTCTTATATACTGGGCGTTCGCAAGAGAAATTTACGAATGGTTCAGGAGTTGATAACTGGAACCGAGAGCATGTTTGGGCAAAATCACACGGTGATTTTGGAACGGCTGCAGGACCAGGAACAGATCTGCATCATTTAAGAGCGACAGATGTATCTGTAAATAGTTCACGTGGAAATCTGGATTTTGATAATGGTGGTATGAATCATTCGGAAGCAACAGAATGTAAATATGATAGTGATTCTTGGGAACCTCGTGATAGTGTAAAAGGAGATATCGCTAGAATGCTGTTTTACATGGCTGTTCGTTACGAAGGAGACAACGGCGAAATAGACTTAGAACTAAATGAAAAGGTGAATAACAACAAAGATCCATACATGGGGAAACTATCTGTTTTACTAAAATGGAATGAACAAGACCCTGTCGATGATTTAGAGCGAAAGCGTAATGAAGTGATTTTTACAAAATATCAACATAATCGTAATCCTTTTATTGATCATCCTGAATGGGTAAATAAAATTTGGAACTAAGATTTTTAAAGAATTTTTAGTGACATTATACTTTGACAGAAGGGATGGATCATTATGATCCATCCTTTCTTATGTTTATGCTAGAATAAATGTTTTTCATAGGAGTGCAATAGATTATAATAAAGCTTTTTACTTAAAGCAATAGTTTCAAGTGGTAAGCTTTATTTTACTTCATTTATATATGACTTTCACCGCACATACAAATTATTGCAACATTAGACAGGGAAACGAAAAAAATCCAAGAATATGTAATATAAAAGGAAAAGAAAAGAGGGAAAGAGATGTGGAAAACTACGGATCTATGTGATGAATTTGAAAAGGAATTACAAATATGTCGCCAGTCTTTTCGGTCTTTCGGGAAGAAAAAACAATTCTATGGGAAAATCGCAACGGTAAAAGTGAAGGATGATAATGTACTAGTAAAAGAGGGGTTACAAACACTGCCGGAAGGTACAGTATTAGTTGTTGATGGCGGAGCTTCTAAAAATTGTGCGTTACTCGGTGATAATTTGGCAGCTATTGCGGAAGAAAGAAACTTAGCAGGAATTATTGTAAATGGGTATGTTCGTGATTCTAGTGAATTAAAAAATATTAATATTGGTATTGTAGCGTTAGGGACGATGCCAAATAGAAGTGTAAAAGAAGGAAAAGGAGAGCGAAATATTTCATTGCAATTTGGTGAAGTTGAATGGAAACCGAATGAATATGTTTATGTAGATGAAGATGGAATTATTGTTAGTGATAAAAGCTTACATAGTGAGGGATTACTTCTATTAATGGAAGGCTATTAAGCTATTATTCTTAGAAAATAAATCCGATAAAGCATGGACAAAATTCTTTGTCAATAGTAAAATAATACAGAAAATCAAAATTTGCAGAATGTATAGGTTTATCGTATTTACGATAAAGTGAAACTTTAATCAGTGGGGATTTTGTTCATCCCCACTGATTATTAGCCTTCACCAATCGGGCATTTACGGGCAGTTGATCCCCACCTAACTTCTTTGCTTTCGCTGAATTTGAGGTGGGGGTCTTACTGCTCGTTAATGCGGGATAGCTTGAAAAGGGAGTAAATTTTGCCTAGAAAAGTGAATGTTATCACAATGGTGCGTTCATAAACGAAATTATTTTTCCTATACAAATATAGCCGCGAATAATGCGGGTAGGAGGTGTTGTACATTTTTGTTCGACACTTACAAAAAGAGAGTGTCAACCGCATACCCTTAAAGGGTCTTTTTTTGTGTGAATGTTAGTAAAGGGAGGGAATTTTGGGATGGCAATGTTAAAGAAATGGCTGCTTACATCATTAATGACAGTGGCACTTGTATTTGTTTCTTTTTCGAATACAGTACATATTACGTTTGCTGAAGGAAAGACAGCGAAACTTGCAATTATTGGTGAATCACAAAAAGGAATTATGTTATGTCCGAAAGAAGTTTCCATTGAAGATGGAGAAACAGCTTTTAGTTTGCTACAAAAAGTCATGGGTGACAAAGTAACATCTGAAAGTATGTCATTTGGAACTTATATAAAGGGCATCGATGGATTAATGGCCGGAGCAACGAGCGGTTGGTTGTATGATGTAAATGACAAATCTGCAGAAGTTGGGGCGGATAGTTATAAATTAGAGTCTGGGGATGTTGTTGCATTTCGTTACGTCGCAGACTGGAGCAATATGAGTCAAGAAACATTGCAACAAACGTTAGATAAATTTGGCACTTGTAAAACTGTAGAAGAGCCAAAACCAGAGGAACCGAAAACAGAAAAACCAGATGGTAAAACAGAGGAACCAAAACCAGAAGAACCAAAAACAGAAAAACCAGATGGTAAAACAGAAGAACCAAAACTAGAAGATAAAACAACAGAACAACCAAAGCAAGAGAAAATCGAAATCCCAGCCGCACAATTAAACGAAGCGATTTCTAAAACGTCAGAAAAGATGTTACAAGATGGAATTGGTAGTGATTGGATTGCGATTGGACTTGCTCGTTCAGGTGTAAATGTTCCACTTGAAACGAAAATAAACCATGTTAAGCCAGTAGCTGAAAAAGTTAAGAAGCGTTTAAATCGTTTTTCAGCAACAGATTTAGCTAGAACGATTATTATGATGAATGCAATGAATGTAGATCCTACAAAGGTAGAGGGACAAAATTTAGTACAAAATTTATTTGAATCAGATAAAGTGAATTCCGTTACAGGATACGCATTTACATTACTTGCATTAGATACAAAGAAATATGAGGTTCCGGCCGAAGCGAAATGGAATCGAGCTGCTTTAGTACAAGCACTTTTACAGGCGCAGCATACAGACGGTGGCTGGACGTATGATAGTTCAAGTAGTAAAGAAAGTGCTAGTAACGTTGATGTAACAAGTATGGTATTAGCAGCATTAGCTCCTTATCAAGAACAACAAGACGTTAAGCCAGTTATTCAAAAAGCTGTGGATTACTTATACAAGCAGCAGTTAGGTAATGGTGGTTTTGCTGCTGATGGACAAGAGAATTCTAATAGTACTGCACAAGCAATTATTGGACTATCGCTAGTTAAAGATGTAGATCACAATCGTCTTAATAAAGCAGTACAAAATTTAATGTCATATCAGCTTCCAAATGGTGAGTTCAAATGGTTACCAAGTGATCAAAAGGGTAGCGGAATGGCTACAGAGCAAGCATTTTTAGCTTTACTTCAGTTTAAAGAGCTTGGAAAATCGATTTATGATTGGTCAAATGTAGTAGAGAATGAAATCGATACGAAACCAATTGTAGAACCAGAACCAACTGTAGAAGAAAAAGAAGTTGTAGAACAACCGAAACAACAAGAAGAGTTACAAAAACAACCAAAAGATGAAAATCTAAAAGTTGTTGTAGATAACGAACGAGTTAATAAAGAAACAAATAAGAATAAGAATCAATTACCACAAACAGGAGCATCTTCTCATAGTGCAGCTCCACAAGTAGGTATGGGTGTATTATGTATCGCTTCTGCATATGTATTATGGAGACGTAAAGCAGCTTAACAAAAATTAGGAGCAATCATTTGCTCCTAATTTTATTATAAAAGGTGAGGGCTAATAATGAGTGGAGATGAACAAAATCTCCACTCATTAAAGTTTCACTTTATTATGAAAGGTGAGGGGCAGCATGAGTAAGATGAAATGGTTCATTTCTTTAGTTCTTTCATTGGGATTATTAGTTGGATGTGAAGAAACGGCTGTAAAACCTGAGAAGAAGGCAGAACCGAAGCAAGAAGAGCAAAAAGAAGTAGCGAAACCGGAAGAGAAACAAGCTGAACCGGAACAGAAACCACAAGAAGAGCAGAAAGATAAACAAGAACAAAAAGTAGAAGAGAAACAAAAAGAAGAAAAGGTGCAGGAACAACCTGAAGTAAAGAAGGAAGAGAAACCAAAGGAACAGCCTGCTGCAAATAAACAACCGGAACAACAAAAAGTACAAGAAGAGAAACCTCAGCAACCGAAAGCACCAGAAGTAAAAGAAGAAGCAAAGGTTGTGAATCAACCGAAAGAAACACCGAAGCAGGAGCAAAAGGAAGATCCGAATAAAGAGGAGAAAACGATACCGACTCCGGCAGTACCAACTCCTGAACCACCAAAACCAGTACCAGTACCGAAACCGCAAGCGAAACAAGTCACTATCTCGGTAAAAGGACATGAAGGATACTTATTAGGTGCGAAAAAGGTTGATGTACAAGAAGGTGCTACTGTATATAGTGTACTAAATAGTACAGGATTAGATGTTGATGCGAGTGGATCTAAAGGTGATGTTTACGTAAAAGGGATTAATGATTTATACGAAAAAGATATAAGTGATACAAGTGGTTGGAAATACCGTGTGAACGGTGCATTTCCGAATCGTAGTGCTGGTGTAGTTACAGTAAAACCAGGAGATACAATTGAATGGGTGTATGTATTAAAATAAGAAAGGACCTTCGGTAAAGGACTATGAAAATAAGCTTTTCTTCTTTACATCCTTTTGTGAATTTTTTCTATTATATTGGGGTGATGATACTA
>NZ_JBFPJI010000249.1:0-5037 GCF_040838205.1 Bacillus sp. S4 | reverse complement strand
GATATAATTTCTGAGTATTTTAAAACGGTATAATAAATTAATTTGTCAAAACAAGTATGTATTTTGGCCATAATCGGTTTCAATTCACGGGCGCTTACATCCAATTCGCACATTGCTTCAAAAAGTTCATTTCTTCCCACATTTGCATTGTAAACAAAATCTCCAATATTCGCATCTGCACCTGCACGCTCAATAGCCATTTTCTCACATAATGGCTGAAGATAATTAATGTCTTTATCTTCCATAATAAGTTCGATAATTAACTCTAATAAATTTTCTCCATTTTGAACAACTTCTTGTTTAAATGGATCTTTTTCGGAAATTATCATTTTGTTTTTCCAGTTCTCTACGAATTGGTGCCTGTTGTTTTTCAAGTGCGAACAAAATACTTCTTTAATATCCTTATCGATTGGAAAAACCTCCATTCCCTCCATTTCCATACGACGAATACCCTTTATATTTTGAATATTAACACAAAAAGTACATTTCGTTAATAGATTTTTGTCACATTTTGTTAATTTATGTTGATAAAATTTATTTTTCTTTTCTTATTTAAATAAGTTGTATTCATATATCCCTTTTCCCTTCTCATTTTTTAAATTATTTTCCTGTTCAAAACTACTTTTTTTGCATCCTTTTTAATTCTTGCGTACAATAAGAAGTGAAAGGTGTGAAAAATATGGTAAATAAAAATGTGGAAGACTATCTCCAAGAAGGCATATATGGCCAAAAGCAAAACAAACCAGAAGAACGTAATATGTACTTAACTACATTACGTGAGCGTGTAGAAATCGCTTTAACCATCGGTCAAGTAATGCAAAGTAATGTGTATACAGAAGTAACAGGTAGCATGCGTTCTTCTCAATCATTACAACTATTCCTAAATGGTAGCATTGCTTACCCACATTTATCAAAATACATTAAATTAGCAAATGAAAAAAATGTTCCTTTTACAATTGTTCAAAATAAAGGCACAGAAACACCAATCGGTTTAGTACTATCTCATAGCACTGCTGTAGATAAAGAACACATTTATGCCGAAGATGATATTTTCAAACAAGAAATGAAGTAAAATAAAAGGTACACTTGATTAAAAAAGTGTACTTTTTATTTTTTAATACATATTAATTTCATTTCTGTCATTTCTTCTATTGCATATTTAATCCCTTCACGGCCTGTGCCACTCTCTTTTACACCACCATAAGGCATATGATCTACCCTGAACGTTGGAATATCATTAATCATGACACCACCGACTTCTAATTCATCAATTGCACGCATTGCTTTACATAGATTGTTTGTAAATACACCTGCTTGTAATCCATAACGTGAATTATTTACTTGTTCTAAAGCCTCATCAAATTCTTTAAATGTATTTACAGTCATAAGTGGACCGAATACTTCTTGGCACTGAACAGATACATACTCTGGAACATTTGTTAATACAGTTGGTTCAAAAATCCTTGCATCACGTTTGTTACCACCGTATACAACATTTGCTCCTTCCTTAACTGCCTCTTCCACCCATGAATTTATACGTTCTACATCGTTTTTTGAAATAAGTGCCGATACATCTGTTTCTTCATGAAGCGGGTCTCCTACTACAACGTTTTCCATTGCTTTCGTTAATTTTGTAATAAACTCCTCCATTTTGCATTCATGCACAAAAACACGTTGTACTGAAATACAAACTTGTCCATTATTCACAAACGCGCCCCATTTTACACGTTCAATTATTTCGTCTGTCAATTCAACATCTTCATCAATAATTACAGCAGCGTTCGATCCTAATTCTAACGTCACTCGTTTCAATCCAGATTTTTCCTTAATTCCAATACCTACTTTCGGACTTCCTGTAAAAGTAATACTAGCAACGTTCTCATCTTTTACTAATGCCTCACCTACAACAGATCCAGGTCCAGAAATTATATTGAAAGCTCCCTTTGGTAAACCAGCTTCTTCAAATAATTCTACCAATGCATACGACGAAAGTGGCGTTTGGTCGGCTGGCTTTAGCACAATAGTATTTCCAGCCGCAATTGCTGGGCCTACTTTATGTGCTACTAAATTAAGCGGAAAATTAAACGGTGTAATAGCACCAATAACCCCGATTGGTTGTCGAATTGTATACGCTATACGGCCCTCTGCTCCTGGCGCAGCATCTAATGGTAACGTCTCACCATATATTCGCTTCGCTTCTTCAGCTGCAAACTTATATGTTTGAACAGTGCGATCTACTTCTCCCCGTGCAGCACGAATTGGTTTTGCAGCTTCTTTTGCGATAATCTCTGCAAACTCTTCTCTTCTCTCATCCATTTTTTGTGCAACCTTTTCTAAAATGGTTGCGCGATCGTATGCAGATAATTTTTTCATTTCTTTCATTGCATTTTTAGCTGAAACTACTGCTTCCTTAACGTCATCTTCTGTACCTTGCGCAATCTCCGCTAATGTTTCTTCAGAATATGGTGCATACAATGGTTTATACGTCCCTACTGATTTCCATATCCCATTTATATATAAATGCTTTTTCATAGTGGTTCTCCTTCCAAATATATGTATACAATAATACATTACATTTACTTCACCTAGTGAAAGGTCTGACTTATGTAATTGTATCATAGCCCTAATACACCAAAAAACATTTTGCTCAAAAAAAACTCTGCTACAAGGCAGAGTTTACGAACTAATTTGTTCTTGGAGCGAAATCTTTTTTTCATCTCCTACAATAACAATCGATTCTGAAGGTTTCGTTACTTCTAACCTCTTAATATAGTGTCCATCTAATTTTTTCACGCAAAATTTATAATTTTCAATTTTAATGGTATCGCCTTCGGAAATCTCAATATTTTTTGTTAGAATCCAACCGCCAATCGTATC
Organism: Bacillus sp. S4; assembly: GCF_040838205.1. Lineage (NCBI taxonomy): Bacteria > Bacillati > Bacillota > Bacilli > Caryophanales > Bacillaceae > Bacillus > Bacillus sp. S4. The sequence goes on along the minus strand of NZ_JBFPJI010000249.1, from coordinate 2,160 downwards.
GACATCATCGTCATCAATAGTCAAACCTAATAATGCGTTCACTTCACTAACAAGTACTTTTCCCTCTAAAATCGTTTTCGTCTCACTAACTTGTTGGATCTCCGGTTGTTCATCAGTATCGAACTCATCTTGAATATCCCCTACAATTTCTTCTAAAATATCTTCAACGGTTACAAGACCTGATGTACCACCATATTCATCAATTAATATAGCGATATGTGTCCTTTCTCTTTGCATTTTTAAAAATAGATCATGAATTGGGATAGATTCAATAACTAAAATAATTGGCCTAATATATTGCTCCACTGTCTTTTCACTAGCAACGCGATGCTTCACAAAATCTGTAAATATATCTTTAAAATTCACAAAGCCTATTACATGGTCCTTATCACCATCAACAACCGGATACCTCGTATATTTTTCATGAGACATTTTTTGTAAAGCCTCTTCAGCAGGCATTTCTTTATTTAAAATATTCATCTCTGTTCGTGGTACCATTATTTCTTTCGCAATACGATCATCAAATTCAAATATTTTATTCACATACTTATATTCAGATTGATTAATCTCACCATTTTTATAACTTTCTGAAACTAACAACCGCAATTCTTCTTCTGAATGCACTTCATCATGCCCTTTTGGTGGTTTCAACCCAAAAAACTTTGTAATTAACCGAGCTGATCCATTTAAAATCCAAATGAATGGGAATGCAATCCGATAAAACAAAATGAGTGGCTTAGCAACAAAGAAACTCACTTGTTCTGCTTTTTGAATCGCAAATGTTTTTGGAGCTAACTCTCCTACTACCACATGGAAAAATGTGATAAACAAAAATACCAAGATTATAGCGAAAATGTCTGCGAGTTGAGTAGGGACGTTCCAATTTGCAAACAACACATCAAACATGTGCTTTAGCGCAGGTTTACCAGACCACCCAATCCCAAGAGCTGTAACAGTTATTCCTAATTGACAAGCTGATAAATATTCGTCTAAGTTTGTAATGATTGTTTTGACAGATAGTGCACGATTATTTCCTTCTGCAATTAAATAGTCAATTCGTGAACTCCTCACTTTAACAATTGCAAATTCTGCTGCAACGAAAAATGCCGTTAAGGCAATTAAAACAATCACTATACTTATACTATATATGTCCAAATACTTTTCCTTACTTACAGTGTAAGCAAGGAAGCCACCTCCTACTTAAATTTATTCAAGTGAAGTAAGCATTCTTATACTCTAATAAAATTCTACATTAGTAACCACCTTTTTATATATTATATGCATACATAAAAAAGATATTTATAATTATGATAATCTAATTAGCTTATTATCGTCAAACTATAATAAGCCCAATTTTCCGATAACTGAAAATGATTTATATAAATCGTATGTGCTAAACAACTGAACTTCGTGAAAAAACACTTTCTTTGCCGATTCCACACTTCTTTTGTCACACCTGAAGGGAACTTGCTACATAACTAGAAATCATTCAACAGGATATATATAGGAGGGATTATTTTGGAATATAAAACACCATTTATCGCAAAGAAATTAGGTGTTAGCCCAAAGGCTGTTGTCCGGATTGCACAACAATTAAATCTTACGATAAAAAAAAATAAATATGGGCATTTTATTTTTACACAAGGTGATTTAGATTTAATGTTAGAATACCATCGTTCTCAAATGGACCAGCCTCAAAACTCTCAAACTACTCAAAAAACATCTTCAAATGATGTAGAAAAATTAAAAACTCAAGTAAACACAATTGTTCAAAATACATCATCGAATGATTTTAAACAATTAACAGCTCAATTAACCACAATTACAAGAAGACTAGATCGAATGGAAGAACAAATGCAAGATAAAGCAAATGATGTCGTTACATACCAACTTTTACAACATCGCCGCGAAATGGAGGAAATGTTAGAACGAATTCAAAAACTAGAAGCTGCCCTAAAAAAAGAAGAACCAATATACATTACTCCTGATGCAAAACCAACATATGAAAGAGAAAAGAAACCGAAGCGTCGTAAAATGATTTTTAGTATATTTGGACTATAACCTTTTAGACCCTTATTACAAAAATAAGGGTCTACTTTTTCGTATGAAGAAAGATGACTGTAATATGACACCCTTCTTCATACTATACATATTCATATA
>NZ_JBFPJI010000018.1:0-35873 GCF_040838205.1 Bacillus sp. S4 | reverse complement strand
GAACACTATATTATGGAAGGAAAGCGCTATATCTTAAAAATATAATAGTGACAAACTTGTGAACATTTTCTTCTATTATAAAGAGAGATCTGTTAGAAATTGCATATCTCTAACCAGTATTTAGAAGGGGAACGTTTTCATTTTTGGGAGGAAATGCCTAATACTCAAATTTTTTGATTTTTTACGATTTCTCGTTGACACTGTTAATACCCTATTGTATGCTAACAACGGGGATAGATGGTAGGGCTTTCAGTGACAAAAATGCATCTATTCCGTGACGAAAATGTAAACTTTTTATTTTGTATAGAATTTATGCAGAAAAATGAGTTATTATTAACACATCGTGAATGAGGGTTACATATTGGAGGGATGAATCCTTGCAAAAAAACGATCGCAGCCATATAAAAGCGTATGCTTTAATGTCAGGAATACTTGCTCAGTTAGTTGGTTCTATTCTTATTGGAATCTTTGGTGGGCAATGGATTGATAATAAGGTTGGAACGTTTCCGTTGTTTCTTATTATAGGGTTATTACTCGGGTTAGGAACAGGGGTATACGCAATGATTCGACTCATTCAACATTACTATTCGGGAGAGCAATGATGATAGACGTACATGGACTTGTCCAAAGACAAAAGAAATATATGTACTACTTGCTTGCGCTTCTAGTGCTAGGATGGGGAATTACCTCTTACAAGGATGTATTTCTTGGGCTGATTATCGGAACGATTTTCAGTTTTCTTAGTTTGCGCATCATTGCACGTAGAACAGACAAGCTATTAGATCGCGTAACAAATGGAGAAAACGTGAAGTTTAAGGCGACAGCGGTAAGTACATATTCAAGATTCGCCACGATTGGGTTATTAATTTTATTTGCAGCCAAATATCAAGAGTTAATTGCGATGTGGGGCTTAGGTGTAGGATTGCTGACAGGATACCTTGTCATGATCATAGATTTTCTTTATTTAGAGTATACGAGCAGGGAAGAGAGGTGAATTACTAGTGGAACACGGTAAATTAGTTGAATTTCTAGGTTTAACGTTCGATTTGTCATCAGTTATGATGGTTACTGTAGCAGCAGTTATTGTTTTCTTAATCGCTGTTATCGGAACTCGCAGCTTAGCGCTTCGCCCAACCGGAATGCAAAATTTCATGGAATGGGTGTTTGACTTCGTGAAAGGGATTATCAATAGTACGATGGACTGGAAAACAGGTGGACGTTTCTTAACGCTTGGCGTTACGCTTATCATGTTTATCATCGTATCGAACTTCCTTGGTTTACCATTCATGTATTCAACAGTTGAGGCTGGCGAACATATTGCATGGTGGAGATCACCAACGTCTGATCCAGCAGTTGCATTAACATTAGCCGTGATGGTAGTTACCCTCACCCATTATTATGGAATTAAGATGAAGGGTACGAAAGAATATGCTAAAGGTTATTTCCAACCTATGAAATTCTTATTCCCATTAAAGGTTATTGAGGAGTTTGCTAACACATTAACGTTAGGTCTTCGTTTGTTTGGTAACATTTATGCAGGTGAAATCTTATTAGGATTACTTGCTAAGTTAGGCGGAGCATCATTCCTTGGAGCATTAGGTGCACTTGTACCGATGTTAGCATGGATGGGATTCAGTGTATTCGTTGGATCAATCCAGTCATTTATTTTCGTAATGTTAACGATGGTTTATATGGCTCATAAAGTAAGCCATGACCATTAATATAATTTAAGTAAGAAAAAATTTATTTTTTTATAATACAAAGGAGGACAAATTAAATGAGTTTAGGTGTAATCGCAGCTGCAATTGCAATTGGTTTATCAGCATTAGGTGCAGGTATTGGTAACGGTCTTATCGTATCACGTACAATCGAAGGTGTTGCTCGTCAACCAGAATTAAAAGGCGCACTTCAAACAATTATGTTCATCGGGGTTGCATTAGTTGAGGCACTTCCAATTATCGGTGTAGTTATTGCTTTCATCGTAATGAACAAATAAGGGAGACTCCCCTTACATAGATGGCGAAGAGTGTTTTTCCGAACTTTCTTCGCCATTGCTTTATGAACGAAATGTATGTCTTTTTTTTTCATAGGATCAATTTAGATATTTTGAAGGGAGTGAATCCTTGTGCCAACTTTATTATTAGGTGCTTCCATTCCATTTGGAACGATTGCTTATACATTGTTCATTTTCTTACTTCTATTAGTAATGCTACGCAAATTTGCGTGGGGTCCTTTAATGGGAATTATGAAAGAACGTGAAGAGCATGTTACTAATGAAATCGACGCTGCAGAAAGAAGTAACACTGAAGCGAAGAAGTTAGTAGAAGAACAACGTGAAATGTTAAAACAATCGCGTGTTGAAGCACAAGAGTTAATCGAAAGAGCGAAAAAACAAGCTGTGGATCAAAAAGATGTTATTGTTGCTGCTGCGAAAGAAGAAGCAGAATCAATTAAAACATCTGCTGTACAAGAAATTCAACGCGAAAAAGAGCAAGCGATTGCTGCTTTACAAGAACAAGTCGCTTCTTTATCTGTTCAAATTGCTTCTAAAGTAATTGAAAAAGAGTTAAAAGAAGAAGATCAAGTGAAGTTAATTCGCGATTATATTAAAGAAGTAGGAGAAGCGCGATGAGCAATGGGATTGTAGCAAAACGTTATGCTGTCGCTCTTTTCAAAATTGCAAAAGAAAAACACGTATTAGAAATGTTTGAAGAGGAATTACGCCTTGTACAAAACGTTTATGTAAAGAACGGAGAACTACATAGCTTTTTAACGCAACCGAACATTTCAAAAGAGCAGAAGAAAACGTTTCTTGCAAACGTATTCGCATCTGTTTCTGAATCTATTTTAAATACGTTATATATTTTAATTGATAACAAGCGTATTGATATTCTACCTGAAATTGCAGATGAATATGTTGTTCTTGCTAATGAAGAACGTAACGTAGCGGATGCAACTGTATATTCTATTCGTCTTCTATCAGAAGAAGAAAAACTTAACGTTGCAGAAGCATTTGCAAAAAAAACAGGAAAAGATGCAATTCGCGTGAAAAATGTTGTAGATGAAGATTTACTAGGCGGCATTAAAGTACGTATTGGAAATCGCATTTACGACGGAAGCTTACAAGGAAAATTAGCACGTATTCAGCGTGAATTAATGAAGAATAGATAGGGGTGAAGCACATGAGCATCAGAGCTGAAGAAATTAGCGCACTGATAAAGCAACAAATCGAGAACTATCAGTCTGAAATCGAAGTTAGTGATGTTGGTACAGTTATCCAAGTTGGTGACGGTATTGCGCGTGCTCATGGTCTTGATAACGTTATGGCTGGTGAACTTGTAGAGTTCTCTAACGGCGTTATGGGACTAGCACAAAACTTAGAGGAAAACAACGTAGGTATCATTATTTTAGGACCTTACACAGAAATCCGTGAAGGTGACGAAGTTCGTCGTACTGGTCGCATCATGCAAGTACCAGTAGGAAAAGAACTAATCGGTCGTGTTGTAAACCCATTAGGTCAACCAGTTGATGGTTTAGGCCCAATCAATACAACAAACACTCGTCCAATCGAAAGTCCAGCACCAGGTGTAATGGATCGTAAATCTGTTCATGAGCCACTTCAAACAGGTATTAAAGCGATCGATGCTCTTGTACCAATTGGCCGTGGTCAACGTGAGTTAATCATCGGTGACCGTCAAACAGGTAAAACAGCAGTTGCACTTGATACAATCATTAACCAAAAAGATGAAGATATGGTTTGTATCTATGTAGCTATCGGACAAAAAGAATCAACTGTACGTAACGTAGTAGAAACACTACGTAAGCACGGTGCATTAGATTACACAATCGTTGTAACTGCATCAGCTTCTCAACCAGCTCCATTATTATACCTAGCTGCTTATGCTGGTGTAACAATGGGTGAAGAGTTTATGTACAATGGTAAACACGTATTAGTAGTATATGATGACTTATCTAAACAAGCAGCGGCTTACCGTGAGCTTTCATTACTATTACGTCGTCCTCCAGGTCGTGAAGCATATCCAGGGGATGTATTCTACTTACATTCTCGTTTATTAGAGCGTGCAGCAAAATTAAGTGATGCAAGAGGCGGCGGTTCTTTAACTGCACTACCTTTCATCGAAACACAAGCAGGGGACGTATCAGCTTACATCCCAACCAACGTAATCTCTATTACGGATGGACAAATCTTCTTACAATCTGACCTATTCTTCTCTGGCGTACGTCCAGCGATCGATGCGGGTACTTCTGTATCTCGTGTAGGTGGATCTGCTCAGATTAAAGCAATGAGTAAAGTATCAGGTACACTTCGTCTTGACCTTGCATCTTACCGAGAGTTAGAAGCGTTCGCTCAGTTCGGTTCTGACCTTGATAAAGCAACACAAGCGAAATTAAACCGTGGTGCTCGTACAGTTGAGGTATTAAAACAAGGATTACACAAACCGTTACGTGTAGAGAAACAAGTTATCATTCTTTATGCTTTAACACGTGGATTCCTAGATGATATCCCAGTAGTAGATATCACTCGTTTCGAAGAAGAATTCCATGCTTGGTTAGATTCAAATGCAGCTGACTTATTAAGCGAAATTCGCACAACTAAGAAACTTGCGGATGACGACAAATTTGCAGCAGCAATTAACGGATTTAAAAAAGTATTCGTAGCTTCTGAATAATAAATAAAAGCGGAAGCGGCTCGTCCTGAATGTGAGGGGGAAGAAGTGAAGCCACCGAGCATTCAAGCCGCTGGAGCTAGATAAATAAAAGTGAAGTCGACTGTGGCTTAGCTAGATCATATAAAGGCATCTCAGCTTTTGAGATTGCTGACGGTTATGTAAAGGAAAAGAGTAGGTGCACCTATTCTTTTCCTTCAATCATGAGCAAGAATATCTTGCAACGTAGATTAGGAAGAGGATTCTTACTAATCGTGCCAACTTCCGGAAAAAAGGTGGTGAAAACCTGTGGCATCTTTACGCGATATAAAAGCGAAGATTAACTCGACAAAGAAAACGAGTCAAATTACGAAAGCGATGGAGATGGTATCTGCATCTAAGTTAAACCGTGCAGAGCAAAATGCTAAATCTTTCGTTCCGTATATGGAAAAGATTCAAGAAGTAGTAGCGAGCATTGCGCAAGGAAGTAAAGGGATTAATCATCCAATGCTAAATGCGCGTCCTGTAAAGCGTACAGGATACATCGTTATTACATCTGATCGCGGACTAGCAGGTGGTTATAACAGTAACGTATTACGTACAGTAAGTAACGTAATTCGTGAACGTCATAATATGGATTCAAACCAATATTCAATTATTGTGCTTGGACGACTAGGACGTGATTATTTAAAACGTCGCGGCTTTAACATCATTGATGAAGTAGTTGGATTATCTGACCACCCATCATTTATTGATATTAAAGATATTGCTTCTCGAGCAATTGCGATGTTCGCAGATGGTGCTTATGATGAGCTGTACATTTACTACAATCATTATGTAAGTAAAATTTCACAAGAAGTAACGGAGAATAAAATTTTACCGCTTACGGATGTGGCGTCTGACAAACCGACGACAGCTTATGAATTCGAACCTTCTGAAGAAGAAATTTTAAAAGTATTATTGCCACAATACGCAGAAAGCTTAGTGTACGGTGCATTACTAGACGGTAAAGCAAGTGAGCACGCGGCGCGTATGACAGCAATGAAGAGTGCTACAGACAACGCAATGGAAGTTATCGATTCACTTACACTTTCATTCAACCGTGCACGTCAAGCAGCGATTACGCAAGAAATTACGGAAATCGTTGGTGGAGTAGCAGCGTTAGAATAGTAATAAAAAGCGTAGGCGGTTCGTTCAGAATGAGAGGGGAATGGAGCTTTTGACATAGAGGCGATTTGTGCCTCGCAGGAAAAAGCGAAGCCACCGAACATTCTAACCGCTGGAGCTAGATTCAATAAAAAGCGTAGGCGGCTCGTCCAAAACAGGAGAGTCGCGTAAGCTATAAACTAATAAAAATTAAAAGCCGACTTCTCTTAGAAAGCTGGCTAATTAAAAGAAAGCTAGGAGGGAACCCGATGAATAAAGGGCGCGTTACGCAAATCATGGGTCCGGTTGTAGACGTTAAGTTTGATGGCGGAAAGCTACCAGAAATCTACAACGCCCTTACGGTAAAACAAAGCAACGAAAACGGAGCAAGCATTAACTTAACATTTGAAGTTGCACTTCATTTAGGTGATGACACAGTTCGTACAGTTGCGATGTCTTCCACAGATGGACTTGTTCGTGGCACAGAAGTAGAAGATACTGGTAAAGCAATCTCTGTACCAGTTGGTGATGCAACACTTGGTCGTGTATTTAACGTATTAGGTGATGCAATTGACTTAGATGGTGAAGTTCCTGCCGATGTACGTCGTGATCCAATTCACCGTCAAGCGCCTGCATTCGAAGAGTTATCTACTAAAGTAGAAATTCTTGAAACTGGTATTAAAGTAGTAGATTTACTTGCCCCTTACATTAAGGGTGGTAAGATCGGTCTATTCGGTGGTGCCGGTGTAGGTAAAACAGTATTAATTCAGGAATTAATTAACAACATCGCACAAGAACACGGTGGTATCTCTGTATTCGCTGGTGTAGGTGAGCGTACTCGTGAGGGTAATGACTTATACCACGAAATGAGCGATTCTGGCGTAATTAAGAAAACTGCGATGGTATTCGGACAAATGAACGAGCCACCTGGAGCACGTCAACGTGTTGCATTAACAGGCTTAACAATGGCTGAACATTTCCGTGATGAGCAAGGACAAGACGTACTATTGTTCATCGATAACATCTTCCGTTTCACGCAAGCAGGTTCTGAAGTATCTGCCCTTCTTGGTCGTATGCCATCTGCGGTAGGTTACCAACCAACACTTGCAACAGAAATGGGTCAATTACAAGAGCGTATTACATCTACAAATAAAGGATCTATCACGTCTATCCAAGCGGTATATGTACCAGCCGATGACTATACGGATCCAGCACCAGCTACAACGTTCGCTCACTTAGATGCAACAACAAACTTAGAGCGTCGTTTAACACAAATGGGTATTTACCCAGCCGTAGATCCATTAGCATCTACATCTCGTGCACTTTCTCCAGAAATCGTAGGAGAAGAGCATTATGGAGTAGCTCGTCAAGTACAGCAAACTTTACAACGTTATAAAGAGCTTCAAGATATCATCGCTATCTTAGGTATGGATGAGTTATCTGAAGAAGATAAGTTAGTTGTACATCGTGCTCGTCGTATTCAATTCTTCTTATCTCAAAACTTCCACGTAGCTGAGCAGTTTACAGGTCAAAAAGGTTCTTACGTACCTGTAAAAAATACAGTTAGTGGTTTCAAAGAAATTCTAGAAGGAAAATATGATGACCTTCCAGAAGATGCATTCCGTCTTGTTGGTAGCATTGAAGATGTTATTGAAAACGCGAAGAAAATGATGGCGTAAGGCCTTAGGAGGGACGAATTATGAAGACATTTCCAGTCAGTATTGTAACTCCTGATGGACCGGTTTACGAAAAAGAAGTAGAAATGGTAAGTGTAAAAGCAGAGAGTGGGGAAATGGGGATCTTACCAGGTCACATTCCAACTGTTGCACCGTTAAAAATTAGTGCAGTTCGTCTGAAACATGATGGGCACACTGATTATGTAGCAGTAAGCGGTGGCTTTATCGAAGTTCGTCCAGATAAAGTAACTGTATTATCATCATCTGCTGAAGAAGCAAACCATATCGACATCCATCGTGCAAATGAATCGAAACGTCGCGCTGAGCAACGTATGCAAGAGAAACAAGCACATGTTGACTTTAGACGTGCAGAAATGGCATTACAGCGTGCTGTGAACCGTTTAAACGTTTCTGATATGAAGTAAAAAAACCGTAAAGGCTTTGCCTTTACGGTTTTTTTGTTATGGATATAAATTAAAAGAGGAAAAAACGCCTTTTTTTAGGTAGGAGAGAGCATCTAGCCATGTATAGAAGCGGTCAGGGCTTTTTTCTGCCCCATGCCAGGTGAAAATCAAGAAATAAAAAGAACTGCAGGTTAGTTATTTGTTATGCATAGCTGTGTTTTATTTAAATGTCGAAACTGGAACTGAATTTAATGGATGGAATAAATTTGAAAAATCGGTATAATTATATTGATGTTTGTATAAGTAGAGAATGTACAACAATTTATATTTCATAAAGGAGATGAATCAATGATCGGTGAAATGAAACGAGAAGCGTTGCACTCTTTAAAGGGAAAATGGGGACTAGGTGTTGGATCAACGATTTTATATTTTATTTTAAGTTATGTTGTTTCAATGGCCGCAATGCTCATACTTTTAATTCCAGGACTTATTATATTTTTCTTATTTGCTGGTTTAACAGGCTCACTTGAAGAGGAAACAATATCAATCGGAGCAGGTGTTACATTTGGGATCTTTTATTGCATAATGATCATTTTGAGTAATGCATCTTATGGTATTACATCGTACGGTTATACGAATGTGTTGCTACAAATTAGTAAACGAGAAGATGCTAGAGTAGATTATTTATTTGAAGGATTTCGCGGCTTTAAAAGAATGATGAAAACAATGTGGGCAATGCTTGCGATTTTGTTATATACAGGTACATGGATTCCGATGTTGTTACTAGGTTTATTCGCGTTTTTGGGTGAAGAAGGGAATACGTCGTTTGCAATTGCTTTCTTCGTATTATTAGCTATTTCAATTGTCGGCATGATTGTAATGTATTTTTCTTATGCGATGACGTATTATGTGATGATTGAAAATCCAGATTATAGCGTTTCACAGGCGATGAAAGAAAGTAAGAATCTTATGAAGGGACATAAACTAGATTTATTTCTTCTATGGCTTAGCTTCATAGGGTGGGCTATTTTAGCGATTCTTACTCTTGGAATAGGGTTTCTTTGGCTTAGTCCATATGTAGGTACAACGACAGCACATTTTTATCGCTATATTGCAAAAGGTGAATTGCAGTAGGAACATGCTATACTAATGGAATTGTTACGTATAGGAGGCTAATTATGATTAGTGATTTAAAAGGAGAAGCGCTAGATTCACTAGAAGGAAAATGGGGCTTAGCTGTTGGGGCAACATTACTTATTTCGATTCTTACTTCAGTTTTTAGTTTTAGTATTCAGTTCATTCTCTCTCAGGTTTGGGAGTGGAAAGAAGTGAATAGCTCACTTTCAATAGAGGTTATTACAATATTGCTGTTGGGGCCTTTAACGCTAGGGGGGTATTGTTTAGCGCTACATATAATTCGTGAAAAAGAAGCGCGTATTGGGCATATATTCAGATGGTTTACAGCAGGAAGTAAGTTTATAAAATCATTTTTATTATATATAGTAGTAAACATTTATATTTTCTTATGGTGCTTACTATTTATTATTCCAGGCATTATTAAATCATTTTCTTATGCGATGACGTATTTTATTATAAATGATCATCCTGAGTATTCAATAAATCAAGCTATTACAGAAAGTCGTCGTATGATGGCTGGACATAAGATGGAGTATTTCATTTTATGTTTAAGTTTTATTGGTTGGTTTATATTAAGTTGTATTACATTAGGGATTGGATTTTTATGGTTGATTCCATATTTTTATACAACGGCAGCAGCTTTTTACGAAGAGATTGCAGAGGAATATTACGAAAAAAAAATTCCAACACTTTAAAAAAACACCCAGTGTGAACTATTGGTTCATACTGGGTGTTTTTTGTAAAAATTTTATAAACTGTTTACTTGTTAGAGGTTTACTGAAATAGTAACCTTGCATGTATTTACAGTTGTTTTTTTGCAGAAACTTAAGCTGCTTTTCTGTTTCAATTCCTTCAGCAACGACAGAGAGATTTAAAGTATTTGCAAGAGAAAGGATAGTGGAAACGATGGCTCTCTCTTCAGGTCGATGATCGGCTAGTTGTGTAAATTCTTTTGGTACCTTTAATGTATCGATAGGGAAAATTGATAAATAAGCAAGAGAAGAGTAGCCGGTACCGAAGTCATCAAGGGACGTTTGAATACCATATTCTTTTAATTGCTTTAGTCTCGATAATGTTTCCTTTTCATCAATCATCGCAATTCGTTCTGTTAGTTCAAGTGTTACATCTTTCGGGTCAATCTTTACGTCCTTTAGTATTCGTGAAATATTTTCGATGAATTGATTTTGTGTAAATTCTTTCGCTGATAAATTGACACTCATTTTTAAGTTTGTGTATCCAAAACTTTGCCATATTTTTAGTTGACGACAAGATTCTTGTAGCACCCAATGTCCAAGTGGGATGACCTGCGGAGTCTCTTCCACAATTGGAATGAACTCACATGGTGAAATGTCACCTAATAGTGGATGTTTCCAACGTATTAATGCTTCAGCACCGATAATTTTATTTGTTGTCGTATCAATTTGTGGTTGATAGACGAGATAAAATTCGTTGTTTACTAAAGCGAGTGGCAAATCTTTTTCGATTCGAGCCTTACGTTCCATTTTCTTGTATAGTTCTTTCGTGTAAAGAGAGCTACGATTTTTCCCTTTATTTTTTGCCTCATACATGGCCATATCGGCATGTTGTAAAATAGACAGCGGGTCTTCTCCTGCTTCAGGGTATATGGCAATCCCGATACTCGGTGAGATTCGTAAATGTTGATTTTCGATTTCGAATGGTTCGTTCATGGCTACTACAATCATATCAGCTATCCTTTTTACATCTGTCCTTTTTTGATAATTTTCGATAAGGATTGTGAACTCATCCCCAGCTAGTCGAGCAAGTTTCATATTCTGTGTTGATATTCGTTCGAGCCTTTTTGCTACTGCAATTAATAAGAGATCTCCTACCCGGTGACCGAGTGTATCATTAATAACTTTAAAGCGATCTAGGTCTAGAAACATAACAGCAAAAGGTCTTTTCGATATTTTTGCTCGTGCAAGTGCTTCTTCTAACTGCTGATGAAATGAACGGCGATTTGCAAGTTCCGTTAAAGTATCGTGATATGCTAGGAAATTAATTTGTTCTTGTTGATGCTTGCTTTCTGTAATATCTTTAATCATTAAATAGGCCCCAGAAATATGTTCCTTTAAAAAGATGGGAACAGCTGTAACATGCAAGTAGTAAATATCTCTATTTTTATGATATGCCCGTATTTCTAAAGAAATAGATTTCCCTTTTTTAACGTGACGAAAGGCATTAATGATTTCTTCCAAATCTTCTTTATACATAAGTGAATAGTATGGTTGGTTTAATAATTCATTCGTTTGATAACCGAGTAAAGTAGTTCCAGCGTTGTTCACATTGAGGAAATTACCGTACAAATCTAATGTGAAAATTGGATCTGGATGATGCTCGTATAAAGATTTAAACATTTGTTGGTTATGATATAACTCATTTTTTTGTTCTACTAAATCTTCTGTACGTAGTTCGATTTGTTTCTCGAGTTCTAAGCTGAATTGCATTTGTGCTAGCAATAATATTTTATTTTGTCTTCGAACTAACGTATGGCGTATGAGAACGAATGCGAAAGTTACTATAAGTCCAATTACTACGATAGGTGCAAAAACATTTTCGACCAATAGAAAAACAATAAGCATCACTACAGAAATATACGGTAATGATAATCGGATGGATTCACCCACTTGAGGTGTTAGTAATACTTGTTCTTGTTTTTCAGGCTCTTTTGTGTGAAGTATACAAGCGATTGCTACTAATACTAGGGTTACTTGATATAATGGAGCAACTGTGAACATAGAGTGCTCGGGCTGGAAGTATTTGATATAAGCATAAATAGCATCCGTAGTAGCATACAAAATTAAAGAGCTGCCAAGAAGAGCGCCAACTTGTTTTGGTAGTAAGAATAATGGCCTGAATAAGAGGTTGATTCCTATTAAAAGAAAGAGTAAATCAGCCATGGGATACGTGAGTTGAACAAACATGTCGATATATGATGTTGTAAAAATATGAATGGTTCTTTCAATAAGCAAATAGTAGCTTAAAGTAAATTGAGCTGTAACAATAATACAAATATCACATATCGTAAAAAGCTGCTCCAATAAGTCTCGGCCATAAATAATTTCATATAGAAAGGCAAATGTAAAGCTAATTAAAAATAATAAGTAAAAAAAGTCTGATGGGTCAACGAATGTATAGTAGTCATGCAAAATTAAGCGTTGATAAGCAACTACTATATCGCCGATGAAATAAGAGAAAGATCCGATAGTTAATATCATCCAAAATAAACGAGCTAACCCTTGTTTCATATTGGAAAAGTAAAATATATAACTACAAATTGTAATATCAATTAATATGGTACTTATTCCAGTTAATATTTGAAATGGAAGTGCGTATTCATATAAAAAGGGCATTGATACGTAATGAATAGTTATATACAACAATGCAATGCTTATTAGAATACTTACATGTGTTTGTTTTTTCATTTATATCACCCACTGTATATACATAAGAACCACCTTTTTGTAGTTTATGTTTTTTAGGATTGCTTGAAAAACATATAGAACTTCTATATTTATTTTACACATTTATTATGAGTTGTAAAAATAGATTTGCTCAGTAAGTATTAATTGTTGTTTCTGTTCCCAATATATCGACATAGGAATTTGAAGTTTGCTATAATGGACTAAATAGTTGCATTATTTAGAAAAATTTAAAAATAATAAATAATGCAAGTAAGACATATTGTTTACTATGTGAACTTGTTCTTAATTCAGGGGGGAGGGTTTCACAATGGCAAGTGTATATGAAAATAGTTATATGATCGTTTTGATTTTCTTGCTATTAGGTATATTGCTGCCGGTAGTGGCTCTTACATTAGGAAAAATGCTGCGTCCAAATAAACCGAGTGCAGCGAAAGCGACGACGTATGAGAGTGGAATTGAGCCTTTTCATGATGCAAATATTCGGTTTCATGCTCGTTATTATATTTTCGCTTTATTGTTCGTCATCTTTGATGTAGAAACTTTATTTTTATACCCATGGGCTGTTGCATATGACAAGCTGGGTTTATTTGCACTGATTGAAATGCTCATTTTTGTTGTGATGTTGCTAGTTGGATTAGCGTATGCTTGGAAAAAGAAGGTGTTACAATGGTTATAAATTTTGAGGAATTACACCCGCGGGATCGAGCGGAATTAGAAAGAAATATCTTTTTTTCTACATTGGAACAGTTGAAGGGATGGGCGCGGAGCAACTCTTTATGGCCGATGACATTTGGACTGGCATGCTGTGCGATTGAAATGATGGGAGTAGGCTCATCACATTACGATTTAGATCGATTTGGGTCATTTTTTCGGACTTCACCAAGACAATCGGATGTCATGATTGTGTCAGGAACGGTAACGAAGAAAATGGCGCCTATTGTTCGGCGCTTATATGATCAAATGCCTGAACCAAAGTGGGTAATTGCGATGGGGTCTTGTGCAACAGCCGGTGGTCCGTATGTGAATTCGTATGCTGTTGTGAAAGGTGTAGATCAAATTGTACCAGTTGATGTGTATATTCCTGGATGCCCTCCAAATCCTGCTGCTTTAATTTATGGAATTAATAAATTAAAAGAAAAAATTCGTTACGAGGCGAGGACCGGGAAGCAGGTGACGAATAAATGAGTGATCCAAATAAAGACTTAGAAAGTATGAAAAGAGAAGCAGCCCGTCATGCGAAAGAGGAAGCGCGAAAACGTCTTGCTGCGAAACATGAGGCGGAAATGTCTAAACTTGAAGGAGAACATCGAGAAGAAGAGAAAGCGCTACCAAAAGATAAGGGGATTAATGTAGAAGAAGCGAAGGCGAAAGCCGCAGCAGCCGCCAAAGCGAAAGCAGCGGCATTAGCGAAGCAAAAACGAGAAGGAAACGAAGAAGTAACGGACGAAGAAAAAGTCAAAGCGAAGGCAAAAGCCGCAGCAGCTGCAAAAGCAAAAGTAGCGGCACTAGCGAAGCAGAAGCGAGAAGGAAACGAAGGAGTAACGGACGAAGAAAAAGTCAAAGCGAAGGCGAAAGCCGCAGCAGCCGCAAAAGCAAAAGTAGCGGCATTAGCGAAGCAGAAGCGAGAAGGAAACGAAGAAGTAACGGACGAAGAAAAAGTCAAAGCGAAGGCGAAAGCCGCAGCAGCCGCAAAAGCAAAAGTAGCGGCACTAGCGAAGCAGAAGCGAGAAGGAAACGAAGGAGTAACGGACGAAGAAAAAGTCAAAGCGAAGGCGAAAGCCGCAGCAGCCGCAAAAGCAAAAGTAGCGGCATTAGCGAAGCAGAAGCGAGAAGGAAACGAAGAAGTAACGGACGAAGAAAAAGTCAAAGCGAAGGCAAAGGCTGTAGCAGCTGCAAAAGCAAAAGCGGCAGCGTTGGCGAAAGTGAAAGCCTCACAAGGTGATGGGGATTCTGGAGATGAGAAAGCAAAGGCAATTGCAGCCGCGAAAGCGAAAGCCGCAGCAGCGGCAAGGGCAAGGGGAGCTGTAAATAAGATAGAAGATGAACCGCAGCAGGAAGAACCATCAGTTAACCAACCATATTTAAATCGCTATGTGGAGATTGTTAAGGAGAAGATAGGGGAATATGCATTAGTAGATTCCTATATTAATAAGCTTTCAAAAGATGTTCCAACGCTTGTGGTGGAGCCTTCAAAATATTATGAAGTGATGGAATTGCTACGATCCCATGAGGGACTTGCTTTTGATTATATGTCAGAGCTACATGCGACGGATTTTGTGACACATATGGAAGTGTATGTTCATTTATTTTCATATGGAAAGAAACAGTCAGTAGCAGTGAAGGTAAAGCTGGATAGGGAAGCGCCGCAAGTAGAATCGGTGACGCCGCTTTGGAAAGGGGCAGATTGGCCGGAGCGTGAAGCGTATGATTTGCTCGGTATTGTATTTGAAGGTCATCCTAATTTATCTCGCATTTTAATGCCAGATGATTGGGTAGGGTATCCGCTTAGGAAAGATTATGAACCGTATGATGTGGAGGTGTAGCTTGTGATCCGTACGGAAGAGATGCTCTTAAATGTAGGACCGCAGCACCCGAGTACACATGGTGTGTTTCGGCTTGTAATTAAGATTGACGGGGAAATTATTAAAGAGGCTACACCGGTTATCGGATATTTGCATCGCGGAACAGAAAAGATCGCTGAGAGCTTACAATATACGCAAATTATCCCGTATACAGATCGAATGGACTATCTATCAGCGATGACGAATAATTACGTCCTTTGCCATGCTGTAGAGACGATGATGGATCTTGAGATTCCGGAGCGTGCTGAATATTTACGGGTGCTTGCGATGGAGCTTGGGAGAGTTGCGAGTCATCTCGTCTGGTGGGGAACGAACTTGCTTGATATAGGAGCGGTTAGCCCGTTTCTATACGCCTTTCGTGAACGAGAGATGATTATAAATTTATTAACTGAATTGTGCGGTGCAAGGCTTACTTTCAACTATATGAGAGTCGGCGGCGTGAAGTGGGATGCGCCAGACGGCTGGATTGAAAAGGTGAAAGAGTTTGTTCCGTATATGAGAGAGCAATTGGCAGGTTACCACGACCTCGTTAGTGGAAATGAAATTTTCTTAAATCGTGTGAAGGGCGTTGGCGTATATAACGCCGAAGAGGCAATTTCATATTCTTTAAGCGGAGCAAATTTACGGTGCACGGGGGTAAACTGGGATCTTCGTAAAGATGAGCCGTATTCTATTTACGATCGTTTTGACTTTGATGTTCCTGTTGGGAGTACGGGAGATGCTTGGGATCGTTACGTTTGCCGGATGGAGGAAATTGAGGAGTCATTGAAAATTATTGAGCAAGCAGCCGAGCAGTTCCCGAAAGACGGCGCTGTGCTGGCGAAAGTCCCGAAAATTATTAAAGCACCTAAGGGAGAAGCGTTCGTCCGTATAGAGTCACCGCGGGGAGAGATTGGTTGTTATATTGCTAGTGATGGAAAGAAAGAGCCGTACCGTTTGAAATTTCGTAGACCGTCTTTTTATAATTTGCAAATCTTACCGAAATTATTGAAAGGTGAAAATATCGCCAATTTAATTACTATTTTAGGTGGGGTTGATATTGTACTTGGGGAGGTTGACGGCTAATGATTGAGACGCTCTTACAATCACCTTCAAGCTGGACGAATTTCTTCATTTTTTTCGGGTTAGCGGTGCTTCTATTATTTGCAGTCCTTGGCTTCGTTACATACGGTATTTTGGCAGAACGGAAAGTGATGGGATTTATGCAAGGACGGATTGGGCCAAACCAAGTTGGGGGCCGGTTCGGTTTACTCCAAACGGTAGCTGATGTTTTGAAACTATTATTAAAAGAAGATAGCATTCCTAAAGCTGCTGATAAACCGTTGTTTATATTAGCACCTGTTATTGCATTTGCACCAGCATTTATGGTGCTTGCGGTTATCCCGTTTACCGATAAATTTCAGTTCGCGGATATTGGCGTAGGGTTACTGTATTACATTGCTGTTTCTGGGATTACGACGATCGGCGTCGTAACTGGGGGATGGGCATCAAATAATAAATATTCCCTTTTAGGAGGGATGCGAGCGGCGGCACAAATGATTTCTTATGAGATTCCACTTGTGATGAGTGTAATTGGTGTCGTTTTGTTAGCTGGTAGTCTTAACTTGAATGAAATTGTAGCGGCGCAGGAGAAGGTATGGTACATTTTCGCACAGCCAATCGGTTTCGTCATTTTCTTAATCGCGGCAGTTGCAGAGTTAAATAGGACGCCGTTTGATTTACCAGAAGCGGAGTCAGAACTTGTTTCAGGATACCATACGGAATACTCAGGGTTTCGCTGGGCGTTTTTCATGCTTTCAGAGTATGTATATTTTTTCGGAATGGCATCTTTAATTACAGTACTCTTTTTAGGCGGATGGAATCCAGTTATGTTCCTTGGATTTATTCCAGGAGCCGTATGGTTTGCTTTGAAATTTAGCAGTGTGGTCTTTCTATTGATTTGGTTCCGCGTTACGTTCCCGCGTATAAGAGGTGACCAGTTAATGGAGTTTGGATGGAAAGTATTATTACCAATCGCACTTGCAAATATTTTCTTAACGGCATTGATTAAGGAGCTATTCTTCTAATCTATGAAGGGGGTGCCAGCAAGAGATGAAAGGACTATTTAAAGGGTTAAAATATACGCTTAGTAATTTGAGTAAGAAAAAGGTGACGTATGATTATCCAAATCAACCGTTGCCATTACCAGACCGCTTTCGAGGTATTCAAAAGTTTTATCCAGAGAAATGTATTGTTTGTAATCAGTGTTCCAACATTTGTCCGACAGATTGCATTCAATTAACAGGAAAAAAACATCCTGATCCTACAAAAAAAGGAAAAATTATCGACACGTATGATATTAATTTTGAAATTTGTATTCTTTGCGATTTATGTACAGAAGTTTGCCCGACAGAGGCGATTGTAATGACAAATAACTTTGAACTCGCAGAGTATTCACGTGATGATTTATTTAAAAATTTGCAGTGGCTTGACGAGAACGACGAGAACGTCAGGAAGGAGAATAAAGCATGAATGGCGAGTTTGTAGCTTTCTTTATATTATCCTTGTCTGCGATTATCGGCGGCGTTCTTATGCTGAATTTAACGAAAGTAATGCATATGATGCTGGCCCTTGTGCTTACGTTCCTTAGCATTGCGGGTTTGTACTTTCTCTTATCAGCCGAATTTATCGGAGTTGCACAAATTTTACTTTACTCTGGTGCGATCACTATTATTATGATTTTTGGCATTATGTTAACGAAACATAACGCGGAAAATGAATCGCGCCTTACTCTTCGAAAATGGATTATCTTCTTTGCGGTTGTAGCATTTGGAGCAGTTATGTATTTCGCTGTTAATAGTATCGATTTTTCAAATCAAAGCACACAAGGAAGTTTACCTCTCCATGAAAACAACACACTTCAAATCGGTACACTTCTCTATTCAAAATATATTATTCCATTTGAGTTAACCTCAGTTCTTTTACTTGTAGCACTTGTAGGAGCGATTATCCTTGCGAAGAAGGATGAGGGAGAGGAGGATTCCCCATGAGTAGCGTTCCAGCTTCTGCGTATTTAACACTTGCGATTATTTTGTTTTGCATCGGCTTATTTGGAGCTTTAACAAAGCGAAATACAGTAATTGTATTAGTTTGTATCGAATTGATGCTAAATGCGGCCAATTTAAATTTAGTAGCGTTTAGTAAATTAGGCTTGTTTCCGAATTTAACAGGACAAATTTTTTCGCTGTTTACGATGTCTGTAGCGGCAGCGGAGGCAGCGGTAGGTCTTGCAATTTTGATTGCTTTGTACCGTAATCGCCCGACAGTTCATGTAGATGAGATGGATACGCTCAAAGGATAGCATTGTGACCGAAAAGGGGGAAGGAAACAATGATCGATTATGCATGGCTCATACCGCTTTTCCCGCTTGTTTCGTTTTTGTTACTTATTGTGTTCGGGAAGAAAATTAGAGAGGGAAGTAGTGTACTAGGTATTTTCTTTACCTTTCTCTCCTTTATATCCGCGGTAGTGGTACTAATAGAACGGTTTTCATCCGAGGCAGTGAAGCATAAGTGGGTATGGCTTAGGGTAGGAGATATAGATATATCATTTGGTTTTGAAGTTACCGCATTAGGAGCTTTAATGTTGTTTATCGTTACGCTTGTGAGTTTTCTTGTACATGTGTACTCAAAAGGTTATATGAAAGGTGACGCCAGATTATCAACCTTTTATGCATATTTAGGGCTCTTTACATTTGCGATGCTTGGGCTAGTTATATCGACGAATTTATTACAGCTTTATATATTTTGGGAGTTAGTCGGCCTTGGTTCGTTTTTACTTATCGGTTTTTATTTCTTTAAAGAAGAAGCGAAGGCTGCTGCGAAAAAGGCTTTTATTATGACACGCATTGGGGATGTTGGGCTATTTGTTGGGATGATTTTAATTTTTTGGCACGCAGGTAGTTTTGAATATGACGCGATTTTTAAAGCGATTCATACGGGCGACCTCTCTCCTTCTATGATTACAATAACGGCGATATTAATTTTTATCGGTGCGATGGGGAAATCGGGTCAGTTCCCGCTTCATACATGGTTGCCAGATGCAATGGAAGGACCGACGCCTGTTTCGGCACTTATTCACGCGGCAACGATGGTTGCAGCCGGCGTATATTTAGTAGCGACGATGTTTCCGCTATTTTCAGCAAGTGCGGTAGCGATGCAAACTGTGGCAATCGTTGGGGCTTTCACCGCAATCTTTGCGGCCTCTATTGGTCTAGTGCAAACAGATATTAAGAGGGTTCTTGCTTATTCTACAGTTAGTCAGCTCGGGTATATGATGCTTGCGCTAGGCTCTGCTGGTTATGTAGCTGGTATCTTTCACTTAACGACACACGCCTTTTTTAAAGCATTATTGTTTCTGGCAGCAGGAAGTGTAATTCATGCAGCCCATACGCAAAACATTAATAAAATGGGCGGTTTACAGAAAAAGATGAAAGTAACCGGTGCACTATTTTTAATAGGCACACTTGCAATTAGTGGTGTTCCTCTTCTTTCCGGATTTTTTAGTAAAGATGAAATTTTAGCGGCGGCTTGGATGAATGGCAATTACTTTCTATTCGTTTTAGCAGTAATTGCGGCATTTCTAACAGCATTTTATATGTTCCGTCTATACTTTCTTGTCTTTACAGGGGAAACGAAGACGAAGGAAGAGGTGCATGAATCGCCTCGCACCATGACGTATCCGATGATTGTCCTTGGTGTTCTTGCGGTAGTGGCAGGCTATATAAATACACCGTGGTTCGGGACGTTTCTTGGGGATTGGCTGACGAAGGATATAGGATTCAAGGTGAAGGAAGTGCATGGACCTGTTTGGATTATGGTTGTTGCGACGCTCGTTTCATTTGCGGGAATTGCCCTCGCATATTTCATATATGGTAAGAAATCAATCTCTAGAGATTGGGCCGGCGGAGAAGGGACGCCTCTTTATAACCTTTTGAAAGAAAAATATTATGTGGATGAACTATACAATGTGACGGTGCTTCCTATTACGAAAGGAATCGCTCATGTGCTTCGCTTATTTGAAGTATACGTTGTAGAAGGAATCGCAGTTTTAATTGCTGGATTCGTTAAAGGTATGAGTGGCCTAGGATCACGGCTTCAAAACGGGAATGTACAAGTGTATGGAACTGTAACAGCAGTTTCGCTCGCAGTGCTCCTAATTATTTTGTTATATACGGGAGGGGATTTACGATGAATGGATTGCTATTAACGTTCTTCATTTTTTCCCCACTTTTAGGAATTCTCTTGCTTTTATTAACGCCGAAACGAGAATCGCGTACAGTGCAGGCGCTTGGTTTATTCGGAACGGCGCTTCCATTTGGAATTGCTATCGTCCTTGCTTGTACATACGCTTCAGGAAAGAGTTTATCGATATTTGATGAAAAAGTGAAATGGATTAAATTTGGGGATTTCACAGCAGTGGACAAAAGGTGGTTTTCAATTTATTACGAGCTTGGTATTGATGGTTTATCGCTTGTAATGATGGTGCTCACAGCCCTTCTAGCGATGCTTGCAGCTATTGCGGCATTTTCTATTAAAAGAAATTTGAAAGCATTCTACATGCTGTTACTCATGTTAGAAATAGGGATGCTCGGTGTCTTCGCTGCTCAAAATTTAATGCTGTTCTTCATCTTCTTTGAAATTACGTTGCCGCCAATGTTTTTATTAATTGGCAAGTGGGGGAAATTGTCGAGTGAAAAGGCTGCATATAGTTATTTAATATATAACGGTATTGGATCAGCTATTTTACTTATCGTTTTCTCGGTTTTATTTGCGAAAACAGGTACGACAAATATTGCGGAGCTTAAAGAAATATTAACGAGTGTAGGTGCTGGGGGAGGAATGGCTGTCTCAAGTAGCTTACAGTTCGGCTTGTTTCTTGCCATAATGATTGCTTTTGCGATTAAACTCCCTGTTTTCCCTTTGCATCGCTGGATGGTCAATGTACATATAGAAGCGCATCCTGCTGTAGTTATGCTTCATGCGGGGGTTTTGCTGAAGATTGGCGCGTACGGTATTGTTCGCTTCGGGAAAGGATTATTCCCAGAATATTTTCGTGATTTTGCAACGCTAATCGCGATTTTAGGGGTAATTAATTTATTGTATGGGGCCTTTCTAGCACTCATCCAAACGGACTTTAGAAAGGTACTTGCTTACTCTAGTATTTCGCATATGGGCATTGTATTAATGGGTCTTGCGGCGTTAAATGCACCAGGTACACAAGGGGCGCTGTTCCAAGTTGTGTCTCACGGCTTAATTGCGGCCTTGCTCTTCTTCTTGCTTGGCATTATTGAAGAGCGTTTCGGGACTTCGGATATTACAGCACTTGGTGGACTTGCAAAAAGTGTTCCAGTACTTAGCGGTTTCTTCCTAGCGGGCGGTATGGCATCGCTTGGAATGCCAGGGATGTCTGGATTTATTAGCGAATTCCTTGCCTTTCTCGGTTTATTCCAAGGAAAACCGGTTATCGCTGCCGCAGGTGTACTTGGAATTATTTTGACCGCTGTATACGTATTAAGAGCGACACTTCAAGTGACATTTGGTAAGAAAGAATGGGAAGTGAAATCTGATATACACGGATGGGAGTATGTTCCTGTTATAGTGCTTATCGTTTGTATTATTGCAATTGGGGTAATGCCAGAACTACTAGGGGATCCACTTCAAACTACATTGAAAACATTGGGGGTGAAGTAGGATGGATATGAACACATTACTTAGCTTATCATGGCATCTCATGGTACCAGAATTCATTATTCTCGGGGCGGCCATCCTTCTTTCCATATGTGATTTGTTTTTTAAGCTGAACCATAGGTACGTAGCGATTAGTGCAATTGCCGCTGTCTTGTTAGCGATAGTGTCATTAATTTCGCTATACAGCGAACCGGCAGGAGATATTTTAAACGGATCGTTTGTGCTAGATGGATTTTCAAAAGGGTTTAAAACGTTGTTGTTAGGCGGAGCAGCTCTCGTTTTATGTATGGCAATGAGCGATGACAAGAAGGAGCCTATTCAAGATAAAGGAGAATATTATTACTTGTTTTTAATGGCGCTCCTAGGAGCGATGTTCATGGCTTCTAGCGTTGATTTCATCACATTGTTCGTTGGTTTAGAACTGCTCTCGCTTTCTTCGTATATTCTAGTAGGAATCCGAAAGAGAAACCGCGCATCAAATGAGGCAGCGATGAAATACGTCATTAACGGAGGAATTGGAACAGCAATTACGCTCTTTGGAATGAGCTACTTATACGGTATTACAGGGTCGACCAACATAGTGGAAATGCAAAAGGTATTTACGCAAGAGCTGGCTGGTGGCATTCAATTATTGTTAGCTCTTGCATTTCTACTACTGCTCGTTGGACTCTCGTTCAAAATTGCAACAGTGCCATTTCATATGTGGGCACCAGATGTGTATGAGGGAGCGGCTACACCTGTCACTGCTTTCCTCGGAACGATTTCTAAAATTGCTGGATTTCTACTCATTACGCGTTTGTTTCTTATGGTGTTTGCAGGCGTGGCAGTCCAAGGAGACGCACAATCTTTGTACGGGCGTATGAGCATATACATTGCGGTGCTAGCGAGTATTACGATGATTGTTGGGAATGTAGTAGCATTAAAGCAATACAACGTAAAACGTCTATTTGCCTATTCAGGTATCGCGCATGCTGGGTATTTGCTAGTTCCCCTTGTAGCGCTATCACAGTTTACGATGGATAGTATGTGGTTTTATATGCTTGCATATATGCTTATGAATATAGGAGCATTTGCAATCATCCACGGATTAATCTTACAAAATGATAAGGAAAATATGACGATTTTTACAGGGTTATATAAGCGATCTCCCTTTACAGCTATAGTGATGACGATCTTTATTTTATCGTTAGCTGGAATACCGGGGACAGCAGGTTTCATCGGGAAAATTAACATCTTTTTAGGGGCACTTCATGTTGAACCTGCTCATTACGTATTAGTTTCTATTATGATGGGGACAACAGTTATTTCATTCGTATATTACTTCCGGATATTACAGCAAATGTTTTTCCGCACGGGAGAGACAGAAGAAAAGCTTCGGTTACCGTTAAATATAAAGATTGTCATGAGTCTTTGCGCAATTTCAATTGTAATACTGGGGATTATGCCGATGATTGGTTACAATTTCTTCTATGAATATTTTCCATTAATGAAAGATTTCTTCTTCTTAGGGAACGTGGTACAATAGTAAAAATAAAAGGTGTAGAGTCCGTACTCTACGCTTTTTATTGTGGAGTAACAGCAAATGAAAACACCTATAGGTATATGTTTTTTAACAGAAAATTACGATGTAAAATGTAAGATGCTTATTTGCGTGTGAAAAAGTGTGGTTCCTACTTATTTATGGTATCGTTTTTTACATTTTGCGTAAGTAGTAGCCAAGCAAAAAAAGGGGTCGATTTTTTGGCACATCTTTTAGGGCAACAAGCACTGATTGCCATTGTTTCACATTTATTATTTATTACCATTACGTGGTGGGCCTTACAAGGTATTCACATTGAGCGCTTAATGAAATCTGGGAAAGTGATGCAGACGAGAGTATTACTCATCCTAATTACAATTACAATTGGGACATCTGTAAGTAACTTTTTCCTTGATTATTTAGGCTATTCAAAGAGTTTAACGTATTTAGTAAAGTAAGTGTATAGAACCTCATATCTCCGTTAACAATGGGGATAGGAGGGGATGAAATTGAAGTTTAAAGCCATTCTTATCGTTATCGTAAGTGTTGTTTTATTTTTGGTTGGATATAAAGAGATGAAACCTATAAGCGATGAACAGAAAATGGAGAGCATGATTGCAGCTTTAGAGAAGAACGATGCAAAAGTAGAGCGGTGGTCATGGTTAGCGCGAGAAACGAAAACAATTTCTAATATACATACGTTTCAAAAACTGTTAAACGATGTGAAGGAAGAGGCAAACATCGAAAGTTGGGAATTAGAACAATCTCCAGATGGATATAAGGCTACATCCTATAAAAAATATTCTTCACATGAAGAACGAATAGTAGTAACTTGGAGTAAGGAAAATACTAAAGAAAACACTTTTATTATTTTTGAAGTGAGCGGGGCGAAATGGGACCCAAAGTATGTTCAGAGAATGAATGGGATTTTTAGCGAAAAACCTATAATTTACACTTGTGTTCAAGGTGTATTGAATGATAAGATTGAAGGTGTTTTGCAAAATAAAACCAATCAGGTTTTGAAAGATCTTTCAGCAAGAGCGATCGAGCAGATAGAAGAAAGAGCATTTGTATCAGTCTCCGCATATAATAAAAAGTGGAATGACGCTCTTTCAACAAATAGAGAGAAAATAAATGTGCAAATAGCAATACGTTCTACAAACAACAAAGATACAATTGTGGTTGGCACACCGATCATAACTTCTGAGTATTGAGTGAATAGATACTGAAAAAAGGACACGGAGGGGAATAATTTGGAAAAGATCATCGTCCGTGGCGGAAAGCGGTTAAGCGGCACAGTGCGTGTTGAGGGCGCAAAAAATGCTGTATTACCTATAATCGCTGCAGCCCTATTAGCGAGTGACGGAAAGAATGTACTATCTGAAGTACCAGTATTATCTGATGTATACACAATTAACGAGGTATTACGTCATTTAAATGCTGAAGTCGTATTTGAAAATAACCAAGTAACAATCGATTCTTCTAAAGAATTAAACATTGAAGCACCATTTGAGTATGTACGTAAGATGCGTGCATCTGTTCAAGTAATGGGACCATTATTAGCACGTAACGGTCGTGCTCGTATTGCACTTCCTGGTGGATGTGCAATTGGTTCACGTCCAATTGACCAACATTTAAAAGGCTTCGAAGCAATGGGAGCGAAAGTAAAAGTTGGTAACGGATTTGTTGAAGCACACGTAGAGGGAGAACTAAAAGGAGCTAAAATTTATTTAGACTTCCCAAGCGTAGGCGCAACAGAAAACATTATGTCTGCAGCTACATTAGCAAAAGGGACAACAGTCCTTGAAAACGCAGCGAAAGAGCCAGAAATCGTTGACTTAGCTAACTTCTTAAATGCAATGGGAGCGAAAGTACGCGGTGCTGGAACTGGAACGATTCGTATTGAAGGCGTTGAGAAATTATATGGTGCAAACCACCCTATTATTCCTGACCGTATTGAAGCAGGAACATTCATGGTTGCAGCGGCAATTACAGGTGGAGACATCTTAATTGAAAATGCTGTGCCTGAACATTTACGCTCAATTACAGCGAAAATGGAAGAAATGGGTGTTAAAATTATTGAGGAAAATGAAGGTGTGCGTGTTATCGGCCCAGATAAGTTAAAAGCGGTTGATATTAAAACTATGCCTCATCCAGGTTTCCCAACAGACATGCAATCACAAATGATGGCATTATTACTACATGCTGATGGAACAAGTATGATTACAGAAACGGTATTCGAAAACCGCTTTATGCACGTTGAAGAATTCCGTCGTATGAATGCTGATATTAAAATCGAAGGTCGTTCTGTAATTATGAACGGTCCAAGTAGCTTACAAGGTGCTGAAGTAGGCGCAACTGATTTACGTGCTGCAGCAGCATTAATCTTAGCTGGTTTAGTATCAGAAGGTTATACTCGTGTAACAGAGTTAAAACATCTTGACCGTGGTTATGTAGATTTCCATAAGAAATTAGCTGCATTAGGTGCAACTATTGAACGTGTAAACGAAAAAGTAGAAGAAGTGAAAGAACAAGAAGTTTCTGATCTTCACGCTTAATTGAAGTAGTCTCTATGTCTTTTGACGTAGAGGCTATTTTTTTTGGGTTATTACTGTTATAGTCAATAAATTCTATACTTATGCACGTCTCAGTGAAAATATTTAGAAAATTTTCTTTTTATCCCGCTATTTGTGTTCATTAAGACTCCCACCTCAAAACTCCACCTTATTAAAGTTTCACTTTATATCGATAGCCCCAAGTATGTTCTAAAAAATCCCGGAGTTCCATAAGAATGAAAGGAATCCAACTTTATATTGGGGGAATAGGATGAAATTTTCAAAGCCACTTTTCATTACAGTAGCGCTCCTAATAGCGCTCGTTATCATTGTACCTGCTGCTCTTGTTATTCCGTTTGCGAAAGCAAAAGTAGGGGAAGAAGCAGCTTCTAAAACTCCTCCAGCGATAGAAAGTATACCAGCTCCAGGGAAAGTGGATACAGCGGTTCAAGTTGCTGTATACCGTGATCAGCAAAAGAAGGTAGAAACATTACCTATGGAGGAGTATGTGGCCGGTGTAGTAGCTTCTGAGATGAATGCCAGCTTTGAAATAGAGGCGCTAAAGGCGCAGGCATTAGCAGCAAGAACATTTGTAGTGCAGCGTATGCTAAGCGGTGGTAAGAAAAACAATGCGGACGTGACAGATACGGTGAAAGATCAAGTGTACAAAAGTAAAGAGGAATTGAAGAAACAATGGGGTAATAACTACGAAAGTAATTTAAAGAAAATTGAGGAAGCCGTTTCGAAAACCGCAGGACAAGTTTTAACGTATGAGGGAAAACCAATTTCAGCATCTTTCTTCTCAACGAGTAACGGCCGAACAGAAAATGCAGCTGATTATTGGGGGAATGATTATCCGTATTTGAAAAGCGTAGATAGTCCGTGGGATCAAGCCTCTCCGAAATTTACGAGTGAACAAACATTCACAGTAGCTGACTTTCAAAAACGCCTCGGTGTGAAGGTGCTGGCAGACGGAAAGGTTGGAAACATTAAGGACCTTACGGAAGGAAAGCGTGTAAAGGATGTAGCATTTCAAGGGAAAACATTAACGGGAAAGCAAGTTCGTGAAAAGTTAGATTTACGCTCCTCAGACTTTACGTGGAAACAAGAAGGAGATAACATCATCGTTAAGACGAAAGGTTTCGGTCACGGCGTTGGTATGAGCCAGTATGGTGCGAATGGTATGGCACAAGAAGGTAAGAAATATACAGATATCGTCGCTCATTATTATAAAGGAATCGAAATTAAAACGATGAACGATTATGAAGGGAAATTGATGGTGAAAAAATAGAGATGATGGTGCACATACACCTTTATTATATAGGTTGCTACTATTGTAAAACTTTGTCGGTAAATCGATATTCCTCGTCGAATCGTTGATATATTGTGAGTAACGATAGATATATTTAAAAAATCGTTGATATATTGTAAGTTATGATAGATATATTCGAAAAATCGTTAATATAATTTCAGTTGCTATGGTATTGTTCAGCAAGGAGAAAATATAAAGGGTTGTCGCCTAGTCGGAAAGTTCGACTTATGGGGCACCCCTTTTGTCATTATTTGTAGAAAAAAATGGAAGGTACTCTTTATGTCAGATGATATTTTATTCGTAAATGAAATTCCGAAAACATCTGTAGGGAAATTCTTAAAAAGAGCACTTCGTGATCAGTTGAAAACTTATATGGTGGAGCAGAAATAGAGAAGAAGGCTATCCTTTAACATGGATGGCCTTCTTTGTTGACGTATTTTAAGTGGCGTTGTATAAAATATCATAATTTTCCATTAACTGTTTGGTATAATAAGATAAAAAACATTTGGGGGAGACAGAATGGCGTTATTGGAGTTGAAACAGTTAGGGAAGACGAGCCAGTTACCAGCAATTGAACTGGAGGTTGAAAAAGGACAATGTGTTGTTTTGCAATGCAATAATCATACAGCTAAAGTGTTGCACCGTATTATTATCGGGGAAGAAGAGGCTTCTTCGGGCAGTGTGTTGTTCGAAGGGGAGCCAATTGGGAAGAAAGTATATTCACGCATCGGTTTTTGTTTTTTGAAAGATGAAGCATACGACCGTTTGAAGGTGAAGGAGTACTTCAAGTTTTTGTTAGGTCTGTATGAATTCAATATGAGTATGGAAGAGGTAGTACAATATGTCGGTCTCCTAGATAAGTTAAACGTTAAAATAGAAAAATTGTCATTTTCAGAGAAAAGGCGCCTTCATATTGGGCGAGTTATGATTCATAATCCGGATTTAGTTATTTTGGAAGAGCCAGAGCAAAATGTAGATACAGAGAGTACGATTATTATTCGAAAAGCGATTATGAAAATGAAAGAGCAAGGAAAGGCAATCTTTATTACGTCCTCCTTTTTATCGGATGCCCTTTCGTTGACAGAAGATGTATACATATTAAACAATGATGGTGTGAAAAAGATAGAAATAGAGCAAGAAGAAGCTGAAGAGATCGATCGAGAAAAAGTAGTTCAAATGATTCCGCAAATGAAGTTAGAAAGAATTCCAGCGAAAGTGAATGATAAAATCATTTTACTTGATCCGATGGAGATTCATTTCATTGAAACGCAAAATGGAGTGACACATATTCATGTTCGGGAAGGCGATTTCGTATGCGCATTAACATTAAGTGAATTAGAAGCGAGATTAACAGGATTCGGATTCTTCAGATGTCATCGCTCGTACCTCGTTAATTTACAAAGAGTACGAGAAGTTATTACTTGGACACGAAATAGTTTTAGTTTAATTTTGGATGATGAACGGAAAAGCTCCATTCCGCTTTCGAAAGGACGAATGGATGAATTAAAAGGTGTAATTGGGCTATGAAAAACGCTTCAATAAGCTCAAAATAGGATTCATTCACCGGTAAAAATACTCCTTTTACCGGTATTTTACTGCGTAACCCCTTTGTTTTTCATATGATTGAGTCAAGAAAAGCGAAACAAACAAACGAAAAGAGCTAAAGCGACTTTCATCTATAAAAAGAAAAACAAAGGGGATGACGAAATGACATTGGCAATTGAAATGAAAGATGTAATGAAAAGTTTCGATGGAAAAACAGCACTTCGAAATGTAAATATTGAGGTGAAGCAAGGAGAAATTTTCGGATTCCTCGGACCGAGTGGATCTGGGAAAACGACAACAGTAAAAATATTAACTTCTCAATTGCTTCATAGCGTTGGAACTGTAAGAGTATTAGGTAAAGACATTAAAGGACCAAGTAGCATTGATTACAAACGAATCGGTATTTTAACAGACAATAGCGGCTTATATGAAAGACTTAGCATTTATGATAACTTACTATTATTTTGTGACTTATACGATTGCAAAAAAGAACGAATTGATGAAGTGCTAGCACAAGTGAACTTATTGGATGATAAAAAAACACAAGTGAAAAAATTATCAAAAGGAATGAAGCAGCGCGTCACATTAGCAAGAGCAATTCTTCATAAACCAGATATCCTCTTCTTAGATGAACCAACATCTGCACTTGATCCGGTAAACGTACAAAACATTCATAAAATCTTAAAAGACTTAAATAAAGAAGGAACAACGATTTTCTTAACAACGCACAACATGGACGAAGCAGAGACGCTTTGTAACCGCATTGCCTTCCTTTGTGGGGGCGAAATAGTAGCGCTTGATACACCTGAAAACCTTCGCTTGCAATACGCGAAAGATCAAATACAGGTTGTGTTAAAAGATAAACAAAAAGAAACGGTACAAAAAGATGAATTAGGAGCAAAACGCATTTCAGAATGGATGAAAAAAGGCGAATTACTATCTATTCATTCACACGAACCAACGCTAGGCGATATCTTTATTGAAGTTACTGGGAGGGGATTATAATGACATTTTCAATGAGACGTGTATCAGCTATTTTTAGGAAAGAGGTACAAGATTTTAAGACAAATTCACAAGTGTTGTTAATGGCATCTTTACCACTTATATTTTCGGTTATATATAGCAAATTTGGAGTGGGCAAGCAAGTGTTGGGTACTACTACTATAATGTCTCTCCTGTTTGTCGCAGGTTTTGTTCAATCTATGGTAATTGCAGAAGAAAAAGAAAAACATACATTACGTGTGTTAATGTTATCGCCAGCATCTTCTGTTGAAGTTCTTCTTGGAAAGAGTCTATTAACAGCTGGTCTGACGATGATCATTTGTATTGCGAATTTATTCATTTTAGATCAATTAAATATAAATCTTCCATTGGTAGGATTGATATTCTTATGTGGAATTATTTTATTTATCGCGATGGGAACAATGATTGGATTACTTGCATCTTCTGTACCGCAAACATCATTAATCGGAATGCCTATTTTAATGACGATGTATTTAGCTGTACAATTTGAGGCATTTGTTGAAAATACAACAATTAAGACGATGATTGGATATCTCCCAACATCTCATATTACAAAAGCGATGAACGGTTTAGTAGATGGAGCAGGCTTTAGTAGTATGGGTGGTCATGTGTTGAACATTACAGTTTGGTTTATCATTTCGCTTGTTGTATGTTTAATCGTATATAAGAAGAAACAATTAGACTAAAAACTGAGCTCAAACGCTCAGTTTTTTCTTTTTTCATCATTTCCTCGGAAATTCTGCAACTCTTATACATATTTTTACAGATTTTGTCGAAAAGTAATTAGTTATAGGTTGTATAGGATGAGTGAATATTGTTCAAAATGATTGCTGAGGTGATGATGGAATGCGAGGAAGAAATAGTAAAAAGTCACAAAAGGTAGTACATTTATTTCAAAAAAGATGGGTGTTTCCGGCACTATACATTGCTTGTGCGGCGGTAATCTTAATGGTTGCGCTATGGTTCCAGGGAGCTAATCCAAAGAAAGCTCCGAACCAAGATCAAGCAACACCGTATACACAATCGGAAGATCCAGCAGTACCGGTAACAAAATCTTCAGAAGTAGTGAAAATGCCAGCTGCAGTAAATGCAGAAGTAGTAGTACAGAAGAAATTCTATGAAGATGCAGCATCAGAGGCGGAACAAGAAAAAGCACTTGTCTTTTATAACAACACATATTCCCCGAATAAAGGAATTGACATTGCTGCGAAAAACGGAAAAGAATTTGATGTTACAGCTGCTTTAAGTGGTACAGTAACGAAGGCTGAAAAAGATTCACTTCTTGGTTATGTTGTAACAGTAGATAGTGGAAATGGTATAGCAGCATCTTATCAAAGCTTAGGCAATGTGAAAGTAGAAAAAGGTGCAAGGGTTGCGCAAGGTGAAGTGTTAGGAAAATCAGGTCTAAATGCAATGAATAAAGAGGCTGGTTCTTACGTTCACTTTGAAGTACGTAAAGACAATGTGGCTGTGAACCCTGAGCGTTATTTAAATAAATCAGTAGCAGAAGTTAAAGCTGATGCAGGTGCTGCAAAGGCGACAAATGCTTCTGGTAAAAAAGCTGATGACAAATCTCAAAAAGAAGAAAAGTCAACAAGCACGAAACCAGAAAATAAAACAGAAGATAAGTCTCAAAAAGAAGAGAAATCAACAAGCGGTTCGACTAGTGATAAAGAGACGAACGGCAAACAAGATGAGAAATCTCAAAAAGAAGAAAAATCAACAAGCGGCTCGACTAGTGATAAAGAGACGAATGGCAAACAAGATGAGAAATCTCAAAAAGAAGAAAAATCAACGAATGGTTCTACAGAATCATCTAACGGTTCTTCTTCACAAGAATAATAAAGTGAAAAAATCAGTTCTCATTAGGAGAGCTGATTTTTTTATTTTTATATAAAAATAATCAATTTCGAGAAAAAAGTTGCAATAACAAGGAAAAATGACGAGATTCTCGAATATATATTACAAAAGGGAGGGGATACTGTGTCATTTTTATCTGTTCTGTCGATTGCTATCATTTTATTGTTTGTTTTATTCGCTTTATATTATTATATTGCCGGTAAGAAAGAAGTCCCCCACCATCAGTTGTTAGAAGAAGAGTATGAAAGAGAAGAGTGACACCTTTTATAAAGAGGTGTCACTTTTTTTCGCCATAATTGTCATTGTTAACGTATTTCTCACAAAAAAACGTAATTTTTCTTAACTTAGTCCGCAAAAATAGTGAACATGTAGCATATATCAGTAGTGCGGGCAATACAATGGTATAAACCAATGCAAAGAGAGTGTTTGAGGTGAGAAATCGTGAATCATTTCATTATAAATCCAAGAATGTTTAACGCTTACAAACAGCACTCACATTTACTTCATAGTCGTATGCAGCGAGTCTCATTTCACACTTCTCACATCCAATTTAGGGAGGCGAGTGGTGTGCACGATTACATCAAAGAGAGAACTATCAAGATTGGCAAGTATATCGTGGAGACAAGAAAGACAGTGCGTGTAATCGCAAAGGAGTTTGGGGTATCAAAGAGTACAGTCCATAAAGACTTAACAGAGCGTTTGCCAGAAATTAATCCAGAGCTCGCAAATGAAGTGAAGGAAATTCTTGATTATCATAAGTCTATTCGTCATTTAAGAGGAGGAGAAGCAACAAAGCAGAAGTATCGAAAAGAAGATACAGAAAACCCTGTGCGCCAATAAATCTAAAATAGCAAACATTCCTTGCGAATTCGGTAATAATTTTCAGAAGAATTCTTTTTGCGAATATTACGTTTCTGTTAAATTTATGATAAAATCAGAAATTAGGTGTAAAAGAATTCGGGTGTAACCTGATTTTGAATATCGAGGAGGAAATGACGGGAATGTTTGCGCGAGATATCGGAATTGACCTAGGTACGGCTAACGTATTAATTCATGTTAAAGGTAAGGGTATTGTATTAAATGAGCCATCTGTTGTGGCAATTGATCGTAATAGTGGAAAAGTATTAGCAGTAGGTGAAGAAGCAAGAAGTATGGTGGGACGTACACCTGGTAATATTGTGGCAATTCGTCCACTTAAAGATGGTGTAATCGCAGATTTCGACATTACAGAAGCAATGCTAAAGTATTTCATTAACAAATTGGACGTGAAGAGCTTCTTTTCAAAACCTCGTATTTTAATTTGCTGTCCAACAAATATCACATCTGTAGAGCAAAAAGCAATTCGTGAGGCTGCTGAACGTTCAGGTGGTAAAACAGTATTTTTAGAAGAAGAACCAAAAGTAGCCGCAGTTGGTGCTGGTATGGAAATCTTCCAGCCAAGCGGAAACATGGTTGTTGATATTGGTGGAGGTACAACAGATATTGCCGTACTTTCTATGGGTGATATTGTTACCTCTTCCTCTATCAAAATGGCTGGCGATAAGTTTGATATGGAAATCTTAAACTACGTTAAACGTAAGTATAAGTTATTAATTGGAGAACGTACTTCAGAAAATATTAAAATTAAAGTTGGTACAGTATTCCCAGGTGCACGTAGTGAAGAGCTTGAAATTCGCGGACGTGACATGGTAACAGGTTTACCACGTACAATTACAGTATGCTCTGAAGAAATTACAGAAGCACTAAAAGAAGACGCAGCTATCATTGTACAAGCTGCAAAAGGCGTACTAGAGCGTACACCACCAGAACTATCTGCGGACATTATCGACCGCGGTGTTATTCTAACAGGCGGTGGAGCTTTATTACACGGTATCGACATGCTTCTAGCAGAAGAATTAAAGGTACCAGTATTAATCGCTGAAAACCCAATGCAATGTGTTGCTATTGGTACAGGTATTATGTTAGAGAATATCGATAAATTACCACGTCGTGCATTGAAATAAAGTGAAACTTTAATCAGTGGGAGGTTCATCCCCCGCTGATTATTAGCCTTCACCAATCGGGATAAAGTGAGAAGGACTAAGGTATCAAACCTTGGTCCTTTTTATTTTTTTATATCTTTATATTTTTTTAATTTATTAAGAAAATAGAAGAAAAATAGAGAAAAATAGAGAAAACAGGTAAAATATTCATATATATGGTTAAATTTAATATTTCCATATTTGAAAACGTTTGTAATATAATGAGTCGAATACGACATTAAGGCAAAAAATGTTCGAATACATATTGCCTTTCCCTAATTTGGGCATACACTCTTTTCTACCTCCGTGTCAGTTGCTGGGAAGTGCAACTATTTTAATGGAATAGAGTGTGTGCATTTTTTTATAATAGGAAGTAAAGTAGTACTTTATCCCGCTATTTGCCGGGCAGTAAGACTCCCACCTTAAAATTCGGCGAATACAAGGGAGTTAGGTGGGAGATCAACTGCCCGTAAAAGCCCGATTGGTTCAACTAATAATCAGTGGGGGATGGAACCCCCCACTGATTAAAGTTTCACTTTATAATGACAAATAATAAACAAAATGGGATAATAACAATATGTCCAAGTGGTAAGACCAATATTGCAAAAGGGGCGATTGTTACATGCTAAATATAGAACAAATTAAAGAAATCATTCCTCACCGCTATCCGTTTTTACTTGTTGATAAAATATTAGAAGTGGATGAGGGAAAAAGAGCGGTTGGAATTAAAAATGTATCTGCAAACGAGGAGTTCTTTAATGGACACTTCCCAGACTATGCGGTTATGCCTGGTGTACTTATTGTAGAAGCATTAGCGCAAGTTGGTGCAGTTGCTGTATTAAAGAAAGAAGAAAACCGCGGCAGACTTGCTTTCTTCGCAGGCATCGACAACTGTCGTTTCAAAAAACAAGTACGCCCAGGTGATCAACTTCGTTTAGAAGTAGAAATGACGCGCGTACGTGGTCCAATCGGAAAAGGAAAAGCAATCGCAACAGTGGATGGTGAAGTTGCGTGCGAAGCTGAAATTACATTTGCAATTGGTGATAAAAAAGAATAGATAGAATAGAAAAATCTTCTTGTGAAAATACAGGAAGATTTTTTTATTTACCATATATATCGATATAAACAGAAAAATACAAACTAGTCAGAAAATTAGTTGTGAACTGATTTTAATTACCATATAATTACTTCATTATTTATCTCGATTTTGAGATAAATGATGAAGGCATAAAAGAAGTGAAGCTATTGTCATATTGTTACGGTTTTTACATAGGACAAAATAGAATGGCATGGAGTATGGTGGGATATGGGAGAGAATGGACGGATTTACCAGTGGAAATAAGTAGATAAAAAGCGTAATATATCGATCATGAATGAAATGGGCGTGTGCATCGAGCATATAAAGGGTCGCGTTTGAAAAAAGGAGACTAGAACATGTTCGGGAGAAAAAAAAGAAAGCCATTAAAACAATTAATTACACATAAAGAGCCTAAATCGCGTATTGCAGAACAATACCGTAACATTCGTACAAATATTGAATTTACATCTGTAGATACTCATATTCGTTCTCTTATTGTTACTTCAGCAGATCCAGGTGACGGAAAAACGACGACAGTTGCAAACTTAGCAGTTGTTTTCGGTCAACAAGGAAAGAAAGTTTTAGTAATCGGAGCTGACTTACGTAAGCCGACGATACAAAACTTATTTGCAATTCATCATTCAAATGGATTAACGAACGTATTATTAGGACAAGCAAAATTAATGCAATGCATTCAAAAAACAGAGATAGAGAATGTATACTTAATGGCGTCAGGTCCAATACCACCAAACCCAGCAGAACTGTTAGGAAATCGAGTAATGGACGAGGTATTACTAGAAGCATATAACATGTTTGATATTATTTTAATAGACACACCGCCTACTCTTGCGGTTACCGATGCACAAATACTGGCGAACAAATGTGATGGAGTCATACTTGTCGTGCGCAGTGAAAAAACAGAAAAAGATAAAATAGTAAAAGCAAAACAAATTTTAGAAAAGGCATCTGGTAAACTACTTGGTGTCGTACTAAATGACAAGCGAGAAGAGAAGGAACAATATGGATATTATTAGAAAATAATGTCTAATATAATAATTTTTAAAGCCAGTAAATAGTTTTATTGGCTTTTTGAGTTGTTTCATAGCTTTTTATTGCGTTATACAAAAAAATGATATATGGAAATTTTGGGAATTCGATGGAATGTGTTGTCATATTT
>NZ_JBFPJI010000248.1:0-5039 GCF_040838205.1 Bacillus sp. S4 | reverse complement strand
ATGTTACATAAGTCTACTGTACATGCTGGCAATAATCGCTGGATACATATTAAGTTCATTTCTTTCATGAGCTTAACAATTTTATGCTTAATGGGGTCTATATTTTTAGCTGTTGCATTCGGTGCAAAGGATATTCATTTGCAAACGGTGTGGGCAGCGGTTTTTGATTACAATCCGAAATTAACGCAGCATCAAATTATTTATGAGCTAAGACTTCCAAGGGTGATTGGCGCGGCAGTTGTAGGTGCTGCTTTTGCAGTCGCTGGGGCTGTGATGCAAGGGGTAACACGAAATCCTTTAGCTGATGCAGGTGTGCTCGGAATAAATGCGGGTGCGATGTTTGTAGTAGCACTTAGTTTTGCTTTTTTCCCGCATATGCCGTATTCCTACTTAATGATTGTTTCCTTTATTGGAGCAGTTTTAAGTACCGTACTCATTTTTATTATCGGATCGGCAACATCAGGAGGGTTAACACCGATGAGGTTAACGATTGCTGGAGCAGTTATGGCAGCGCTTTTACACTCATTAAGTTCAGGTATTGCAATTTATTATGATTTAAGCCAAGATTTAGCGTTTTGGTTTGCCGGTGGTGTTGCGGGGGTTAAGTGGGAACACTTGAAACTTTTAGTGCCTATTATTCTCATAACGATTGTTTTTGCGACAGTGCTAGGGCGATCTATTTCACTCATATCAATGGGGGATGATGTTGCTACGAATTTAGGTGTGAAAACGAACCGAACGAGAATACTCGGGATGATTATAGTAGTTATTCTTGCGGGTGTCTCTGTTTCAGCTGTTGGTTCTATTGGATTTGTAGGACTAGTCATCCCACATATTGCTAGAAAATTAGTTGG
The DNA here is from genome assembly GCF_040838205.1 of Bacillus sp. S4. Taxonomy (NCBI): domain Bacteria; kingdom Bacillati; phylum Bacillota; class Bacilli; order Caryophanales; family Bacillaceae; genus Bacillus; species Bacillus sp. S4. The sequence goes on along the minus strand of NZ_JBFPJI010000248.1, from coordinate 4,185 downwards.
TGTTAATTATCGGCTTATTATTCCTATGTCAGCATTATTAGGAGCTATGTTATTGGTGTTAGCTGATTTAGGAGCAAGAACAGTAAATCCTCCTAAAGAACTTGCGATAGGGATTATGGTAGCTCTTGTTGGAGTTCCGTTCTTCCTCTATATAGCACGTAAAGTTGGGAGTGAGTTATAAGTGAAGGATCTTTTTAACACGGATAAAAAGAGAGCTATTACTGTAACTACAATATTCGGTTGTATGAGTATCGCTGTAATTTTGATTAGCTTAAATACGGGGACGCTGAGCATTGCACCACTCAAAGTGATTCAAACGCTTTTTGGTTATGGTGATTTTGAGAGTGCAACAGTGCTATTCGATTATCGTATGCCAAGAATTATTATCACAATGTTAGCAGGTATCGGCCTTGGAGTTTCCGGTGCGATTTTGCAAGGGCTATCTCGTAATGCACTCGCAGATCCCGGTATTCTCGGATTACATTCGGGTGCATCTTTCGGGCTTATTGTATTCGTTACGCTCTTTCATTCTATTAATGAGAGTGCATCGATTTTAATACCGTTATTTACATTTGGCGGAGGAGTGTTAGCTGCATTTCTTATTGTTTTGCTTGCGAGTGATCGGTCAAAAGGTTTACTTCCCATTAGACTTATTCTGGTTGGTATTGCAGTTTCAGCTGGTTTTAGTGCACTTTCATTATTTTTCTCGCTCAAGTTAAATGATGAGACGTATACATTCGCTTCTAGATGGTTAGTTGGTAACGTGTGGGGAAGAGATTGGATTCATGTCCTAGCATTATTACCTTGGATTTTGATACTAACTCCGTACGCATGGCTGAAATCTAAAACGTTAAATGCACTGTCCCTAGGTGATAGTGTAGCAGCAGGACTTGGTGTTTCTGTTCAAAAAGAACGATTACTACTTTTAGCTACGGCGGTCGGATTATCTTGTGCAAGTGTATCGATGGCAGGAGGGATTGGTTTTATCGGTCTAGTTTCTCCGCATATCGCAAGAAAGTTAGTAGGTACTACATATCAACATTTCCTTCCGCTAGCTGGCATTATTGGAATGATTATTTTAGTACTCGCAGATACGATAGGTCGTTCTGTATTCGAGCCAAACTCTATTCCAGCTGGTGTAGTAGTAGCGGCTTTAGGAGCGCCGTATTTTCTTTATTTACTTACAAAAACAAAATAAATACTTCAAAGAGGAGAACATATGAAAAAGAAACTTTCCATTTTATTTAGCATTATGTTTATTTTAGTATTAGCAGCATGTGGTCAATCGAAACCTAATGAAGAGGCAACTAAAAAAACGGAAAAAAGTAATGATCCCAAAATTGCTTCAATGTCTATTCACTTAACAAATGATTTACTTGCATTAGGAATTACACCAGTAGGTTCTGTTATTGGTGGAGATTTAAAAGATTTCTTACCACACGCAAAAGAGCAGTTGAAAGATACGAAGAAACTTGGCGTTGCAACAGATCCAAACATGGAAGCGTTACTTCAATTAAAGCCAACTGAAATTTATGTTGATGAAAAATATGCTGGCAAAGATTTAGCGAAATACGAAAAAATTACAACAACACATTCTTTCAATTTAGATGAAGGTACGTGGAGAGATCATTTAAAAGAAGTAGGTAAACTTGTAAACCGTGAGAAAGAAGCGGAAAAGTATATTCAAGATTACGAAGAGCAGACAAAACGAGTGAAAAGTTTAATAGATAAAGAGTTAGGTAATAATGAAAAAGTAATGGCAATTCGCGTTACTGCAAAAGAATTACGTGTATTTAGTACGAAAAGACCGATGGGACCAATTTTATTCCAAGACTTAGGATTACAACCTGCAAATGGTGTGGAAAAAATTGATGGAAACCGTCCTTTCGAAGTCATTTCACAAGAAGTATTACCTGACTTTGATGCAGATGCGATTTTTGTTGTCGTAAATAGAGATGATAAAGCAAAAGCTGCATTTAAACAACTACAAGAAACACCAATTTGGAAAGATTTAAAAGCTGTTAAAGGCAAGCATGTATACATTATTAATGACCAACCATGGCTTGACTATTCTGCTTTAGGTAACAAAATGGCAATGGATGAAGCGGAGAAAATGTTTACGAAATAATACAGTTTTGCTATTAGGAAAGGCCCTCTAAATTTGGAGGGCCTTTTTATTGTTAGAATAAATAAAAAATTATACAATGAAGTTAATTTAATGAAGAGGAGATGTGCCAATGTCAGCGCTTATTGTAAGTATCCCGTTTATACAACAGTTTATGGAACAAGGGGATAAAGTGAAACTTTAATCAGTGGGGGTTTTGTTCATCCCCCACTGATTATCAGCCCTCACCAATCGGGCGTTTACGGGCAGTTGATCTCCCACCTAACATCTTCGCTCCAGCTGAATTTTGAGGTGGGAGTCTTACTGCCCGTTAATGCGGGATAAATAGGCTAGAATAATTGTCCCCGCTATTTAAATAAAGGGGGAGTTTGAAATGACGATGAATCTTTTTCAAAATAAAACTATTAAATTATCAGCTATTAGAGAAGCAGATGCTGAAGTAATGGCTATGTGGCAAGAGGATAGTGAATATTTAAGAAATGTAGATACAGATTTGGCATTCCCGCAATCATTACATGAAATAGCGAGTGATGGGCTATTAAAGGGAAGGAGATCCAATAGTGTTTCTTTCATGTTAAGAACAGTTCAAGATGATCGCTTAATTGGTTTTGTTGCAATTCACGGCATAGAGTGGAATAACAGAACAGGTTTATTAGCAATTGGTATAGGCGATGCAAATGATAGAGGAAAAGGATATGGGAGAGAAGCGTTGCATCTTATTTTAAAGTATGCGTTCTATGAAATGAATTTACACCGCGTTGGCCTCGATGTTATTTCTTATAATAAAGCTGCCATTGCGTTGTATAAAAAGATGGGTTTTCAGATGGAAGGGTGTATGAGAGAAGCAGTTCAGCGAGATGGAAAGTGTTTTGATCGAATGATTATGGGGATATTGCGGGATGAATGGATAGAGCTGCAAGATTAAAAATACATTCCATATTATATATGTAGTATGCAGGAGATATAGCGGTAATTGGCGAAATTTTACAGTGCGCTGATTGAATTTATAAGGAGTTATGCGAGATGAACTTAGAAAAAAGTAAGCCAGTAAACGAAGAGGTCGCTGAATTAAAAGAACTAATTAAAGAACTACACGGAAGTGTACATCAACTTCAAAGTGAAGTGCAGCAACTAAGGCACGAAAGACCAGTTGTTGAAGTGAGAAAAGGTGTTCAATTATCACCGGCAATCATCGGACAAATTGGTGGTATGATTTTAGGCGGATTAGCAATTATAGGTATATTTTGGTGATGAAAAAAGGTATGCGGCGTAGTGCTGCATACCTTTTTTACTGTCGTTATTTGTCGGTAAGTCGATATTCGTTATCGAATCGCCGATATATTTAGAAAATCGCTGATATATTCGGAGAAACGATCGATATATTTTAAAAATCGCCGATATAATTTCATGCACTACAACTTTTACATTAAGTAACGTAAATATATATAAGCGTGTGATAATAATAATGCAATGATCGTTAAGGGGAAACCGATTTTTAAGAAGTCCATATAAGAGAATCCATGTCCTTCACGTTTTGCAATACCAGCAACGACTACGTTTGCTGACGCTCCGATTAACGTTCCGTTTCCTCCTAAGCAAGCCCCAAGAGATAACGCCCACCATAGTACTTCAATTTGCGGAGAATCGACAGATAGTCCGAGTCCTGTAGCTAAATCTTGAATAAGTGGAATCATCGTTGCGACAAATGGGATGTTGTCAATTGTCGCAGATGCGATGCCAGATACCCATAAGATAAGTATAGCAGCGAAACCGATGTCGCCATTTGTTACGTCGATTACTTCTTTTGCGAGTGAAGAAATAAGTCCGATATCAATTAACCCGCCAACGAGAACGAATAGTCCAGCGAAGAAGAAAATGGTTACCCATTCAACGTGGGCAAATACATCTTCAATATCGTGTTCTTTCACGCCAATTAACATAAGAAGTGTAGCACCTGTCATCGCAATAACGGCAGCGTCTACATGAATAATAGAATGAAGTACAAAGCCTAAAATAGTTAGTCCTAAAATTGTAATCGATTTTAAAAGGAGGCTTTGATC
>NZ_JBFPJI010000247.1:0-5050 GCF_040838205.1 Bacillus sp. S4 | reverse complement strand
GTTGAAGACTGTAAAGAACTCAAATTTCATGTTATGGTTTTTAATAAACGCTATGCACTTAGTATTATTCTTTATTGAGGGAATAAAACTAATTAAAAGTATTTAGGAGTAGACTTATGGATAACGATGTGACTTGAAGTACACTTCTCTTTCCTTATCACCTTTTCTATGTGAAGTATGCAATGCATTTGGTATAAGAGATATTAAACTAAGAGTCTTATAAATAAGAAAAGATGTAGAATAATCTACATCTTTTTTCGTATTACATATTCAAAAATTTATGTATAAGCTCCACGATGATGGAAATGGACTTTACTTATTAGGAGTATCCGGTCAATGTATACGAATGAAGGCTGGGTTTAGCACGAGGGAGAATGATATTACGTTCACATACAATTCGTATTGCCTGTCGCTCTTTATTCATAGACATATTGATATTGTAAAGGAGTATGAACATGACAAATAGAAATGATGCATATGGAGGGTTTATTGTATCTAGAAATGTTTTTAATGGGGTACCTATTCGATATAGTTTTCGAGAAGAAAGTTCTATTTCTCAATTAAATGGTTGGAACATCTTTTCAGAAGTGGATGATGATGAATATGTAAACAATCCAAAAAACTTTTGCATAATTAATGCAGAATCAATGTATTCAATTGCACCTCAAATGTTAGAAATATTTGAAGCACCATATGGTACAGACCTTTTTTGGGTATATGAAGATAGTGTACATGTTGGTTTTTACGATTTAGTGCAAGACTGTATGACAGATATAAATAAGATTTTAAATGTAATTTATTAAGGTCTTTTATAACTGTTTTACATGTGTAGTAATTAATTGAGGAAATTCAGAGGGATGGTGCGAGATGAGTAAAGTAGAATGGAGATTGCCAGATAAGCCTTTATTGCGAGAAAATGTAAAGAATGTGGAAAAGGAGTTGGGCATTCATTTCCCTTTAGATTATATAGAATGTGTAATGAAGAATAATGGAGCACATGTTAGCCCAGAAATATTTGAAGTTGAGGAGAAGAGAAAGGTTTTTGGGATATTACTAACTTATGATATGGATGATGATGAAAATATTATTGAGGTATTTCATGATTACAATGACACATTACCGAGAGCATTGGTTCCATTCGCATTTGACCCAGCAGGAAATTTAATTTGCTTTGATTATAAAAATCATAAAGAAGACCCAATTGTTGTCTTTTGGGAACATGAAGGTGCATGGGAAAAGGAAGTATTGATGGAAAGCGAAGGGATTACGGAAGAAGAAGCAGAGGAAGTAGCGAGAGAAAATGTATTCTATATTGCTAATAACTTTACGGAGTTTTTAAATAAGTTACATGATTAATAATATTATCCATATAAAATGGTTCGTATAAATGTAAGCAGCAATAAAAGGAGGGGGAATGATGGAATTGGAGCATCTAAAAAAAGATATTTGGTATGGAGAAGTTTCTAATCATACAATTGAAACTCTTAAGTCTAACTTAAGGGATAGTGCAACAGAGGCAGAATACTTTATTTTAATTAACGAATTGTTAAAGTTAGGTGATTTCTCCGTAAAGGGGTTACTAATTGAACTTATGAATAGTACTCGAAATGAGCTTGTTTTACATTTATGCACTAGACTATTTTGTTCAATAGCTACTCACGATGATTTATTAGAAACGAATAATTTGAAATTCCTTTCAAGTGCTTCAGAGGATGGAGTTCATAATTTTGTAGTAAGTGCTAGTGAAACTCTTTCATATCATGTAGTACCATATCTTCTAGCATTACTAGAAGAGTGGGAAGATACCTTTGTTGAAAAAGCTATTAGAAATGAACTTTCATGGATGCTTGGAATTGAGGACGAGTATTATGAAGTATCGTTAGAAGAATTTAATGAAGCTTATTCTAGTTTTATCGAAAATAACGATACGCAAGAATACTATTATCGTAATAGACTATCTTTTCCTGGAGATTTGGCAAAGGAGTTAGTTTCGGAAGTTATGAGTTCTTTAAGAGATAGAACTACTTATAATGTTGTTATTATACCTTCCGTTTTATCAATTTGGAGTGGAATCAAATGTCCTATTCAATACGATACGATAATAACAAATGAAAAAAATAGAGAGCTGATGTCATATATTGATGTTCTAACAAAGAAAGAATGGAAGATTGGTAAAAAGTATTTTTATGGACATGTAGTTGTATAAGAAAACGATATATGTGACGAATATAAAACATTCTATGGCACCCTGTTAAGGAGTGATTTTGACTATAACGGAAAGCTTTGATTGTTGCTTCGAGGTGAATAAAGTTGGAAAATAAGATGGATGTACTCAGTAAAAAATATGTATTAGAGCATGGAATAAATTTTGATGAGGAACTATGGTTTACCTCATCCAGTGATGAAGTGTTAGATAAGCCAGAAGATAAGAATGGGAAACCTTTTACTGGTTTAGCTTATGAGTTATATGAAAATGGCAACCTAGCGTATTATTGTTACTATAAGGATGGTTTTAAAGAAGGTAATTATGTTAAGTTTCATCAGAGCGGAAAAGTGAAAGCTGCGGATTACATGATAAAAGGACAGACAAGAGGAATACGGAAAATTTGGTATGAATGCGAAGTACTCAAATATGAAGGAGAATTTAAGTTTGGCATTTGCTTAAAGTATACCGAATGGGATAAACAAGGGAATATAATTAGAAAAAAAGTTGCACCGACAAAAGAGGAGATAGAACTAATTACCCGATGCTCTAAATGAGAAGGAAATCCATTAATGTAAAAAATTACAATATATTATTAGTAACATATAGAACAGTTTGTAAAATTACTTAAGAGTAAATAACAGTGGAGTGATGGAACTTGGTGAGAAAAGTAGAATGGCAATTTGCTGATGAAGCTGTAAATGAAGATCTTGTGAGAGAGATTAGTAATAAAATAGGTTTTAAATTTCCAATTGATTATATAAAATGTGTAGCTGTAAATAATGGTGCCAATGTAGAGCCAGAATTATTTAATGTGAATAATCACGAAAGAGTTTTCGGTACTTTATTATCTTTTAATGAAAATAGTGATGAATATATAGTTGATGTATATAGTGACTTTATTGATACATTGCCTAAAGAATTATTTCCTTTTGCATTTGACCCAGCAGGAAATTTAATTTGCTTTGATTATAAAAATCATGAAGAAAATCCGATTGTTGTCTTTTGGGAACACGAGGGGGCATGGGAAAAGGAAACATTGATGGCAAGCGAAGGGATTACGGCTGAGGAAGCAGAGGAAGTAGCGAGGGGAAATGTATTTTTTGTGGCTTATAATTTTACGGAGTTTTTAAATAAGTTACATGATTAATAGAGGATTAAAATAAAAGAATTTTCTTGTAAGTGGTGTTATTTATTCGTGAGGTCCCCTTGTTAATAAATAATAGTAACATCGAAGACTTAATTTAGGTAAACACAATAAGTACAAATTTGAAAGGAATAAAAAGTGTATGGATACAATTCATTTTTTGAGTGAAGTAGACATGATGTGAGAAGAAGTTAGATCGTAAAAAAGAAATATTAAAGAAGGTTGTGAGATGAAAATTACATATAAGCAGTGGGCGATAAAAAAGCATTAAAGGATAAGATAGATGAGAAACGGGTGTTAACAGGGACAATGTGTATTTTATATAGATTAAAAGGGGTAGTATAATGAGAGTGTGGAAAATTATTGGTAATTCTAATTTTGATCAATTAGAGTGTGAGAATGAGGAAGGGCAAGAAATTTTTAATAACTATTTTCAAGGTCAATCAGTAATTAATACGTGGAATCCATTGCAAATGAAATTATCAAATAAGGGAGAAGTATCTGATTTATTAAGTGAAATACCACTTATTTTTACAAAAGCAGCGATAGAAGTAGTATTTGATTTAATAAAAAGGAAAGTTGAAGTTCTTCCGCTTGTTCATGAAGGATATGAATGCTATGCAATACATGTATTAAACGTATTGGCATGTATTGATTATAAAAATGCGAAACCTGATGATTTTGGTGGATTCGACAAATTTGCTTTTATTGCAGATAAAATTAAAGGGGAACATATTTTTTGTACAATGAACACGAAGCATAAATACGGAGATTTTCCAATTGTATCTGTACAAACATTCGTATCAGACGAATTTAAAGATTGTGTTGTAGAAAGTGAACTAAAGGGGTTTAATTTTCAGTTAGTATGGGAATCCGATGAGGAAAATCATGAACAAGAACTAGAAAATAACCCAGTAATACGCCCGACATCCATTGAAGATTATAAATTACATATTCAGCAACATTATGGTCAAATTACGAATCATATAGAAGCAAATTCAAAAATAATTACTGATATAGAATTATATAATGTCGGTCCAAATGAAACAGTAGATTACAATACAGTAATAACATATCGGAATAGCTATTTCCGTATGCCAGCTCCATCAAGTGTAGATAGTGGTTATGCAGAACTTGTCATGCACCTGCCGAAGGAGTGGGAAGTAGCAGCGTCTGTTTTGGATAGTGCGAAATACGGTTGGCCCTTGCGCCTTTTACGAAAGTTTGGGGAAGAGGTAAGGGAAAATGGATATGGATTAGGGCAATGGCTTGTATTTTCGAATCAATCAGAGGGACGGATGTATGAAGCTCAATCAGTTGAAGGGAAATGGGATTCAAATACACCGTTTTATCCATATAGTAAAGAGACGGAATTTTCTGGTGTTATGGTTGTACCACCGTTGCCACAATGTTCGGATGCATTTAAAATGGAATTTCGTGAAGATGGTAAAAAAATAGAGGGTGACTGGCCGATCTATTTCCATACTCTATTACCATTATATAAAGAGGAAATCCAATGTTATTTCAAAGATGGATTGGATACGTTATTACAAAAATTACTGAAAAATGGTGTTGAAGCAGCATTTGATTTTAATCGAGAGAATACGTGTAAATAAGGTAGGAACTATTGAAAGGATTCATAGCGAAAAAGCAATAAGAATCGCTATATAACTTTATTATTAGTATTAAGGAGAATATAC
>NZ_JBFPJI010000246.1:0-5078 GCF_040838205.1 Bacillus sp. S4 | reverse complement strand
TTTCTATTCAATATATTACTTTTTATTATAATTTTTCACATTAAATCACAATACTCACTTATAAAAGTTTATGAACGATGTTCCTATTCATCTTCTTTATAATTCTTTCATTCCTACTAATACTTGATTATCAAGCTTTTTAGCAGCTCGAAGATCATATGTTTTTTCATATGTTGGTTCAGTAGCAAGTTTCGCACCATAAAACATAACATCACGAACTTCTTGTACATTCACTTCTACTACCGTTAATTTTAGAGGAATCCCTTCCATTCTATCTGTTAAAATTTTACTTTCACCACTTATGGAAAATACGGATTCATTCGCCATTATAGTCAATACAACCCCTGCACTATGCCGTATATTCCCCACAATACGTGAGCGTTGATCTACCGCAAATCGAATACTAGTTTCACTCACTGCATATACCCAAGAAATAGCACTTACGTTAGGAATTTGTTTTTCGAAATCTATTGTTGCTATCATAACGATACACTCTTTACGCAAAGATTGTACTAAATCACCTGTCAATGTAGGCTCAACTACATTCGCCATATTTCCACCTCCAAATATTATTTATATATCCTTATCATAACCTATTTTTCGAATTGCGAAAATATTATTTTTTCCCGCTATTATTCAAAAATATTATACTTCCATGATATACTTATACTGATAGAATTCGTATTGAGGTGACGAAATGAGAGTCAAATGTATGATTTGTGATAAAAAAGATATGTTAGATGACGAAAATCCTATGGCAAAAAAACTGCGTAATCGCCCTATTCATACATATATGTGCATGGAATGTACGGAACGAATTGCAGAGCGTACTATGGAACGCCATGCGAGTGGTAATTTCCGATTATATCGTGATAAAAAAGTAGAAGACGATTGGTAAACCGGAAATAAGTCCTTAATCATATAGATAAGGACTTATTTGTATTTTTCTGGTTCACGATTCATCTGATCCAAAAAACAATCAATGGCTTCTACCGGAAATCTTGCACACCTTATTTCTCCATCAATTTCATATGTAATCAAATACATTTCCTCGTTCTTTTCAACTTCTACATTTCGTAATTTATGCTCTTCATATATCATATTTTGAAATAATACATACGTTTCTTGTGCAGCGCTATCATCTGGACGTGCTTCCGCAACCGTTTTAATTGTTAACCAATTATATAGTGCATCTTGTACTGAGCGCATGAAAGCCCCTCCTTTTTTCACCCTGTTTTTTGTTGTTTAGCTTGACGTAAACGCAGTCTATAAATTCCAAGTACAATTGCCGCTACAACGAGTCCCTCTCCAACGGGTAAAAAAACTGCAAAAAAAGTTAATACCGTGCATCCAATTGCTAAAGATGTATATATCACTATATTTTTTAGTACCGACAGCTTCCTTGCAAATCCTAAATTATATACAAGTGCACTTAATAAAATTATTGTTCCATAAAGCAACCACATCCCTACCTCTGGATTTTCATCAACTTTACAAAGTTTCGCGAAAAATGACATTCTTTCTAACACTATCTTTCACCTCTCCTCATGAAACAAATTCTCTTTATGTACTTAATACAAGAGTAACTCGCAAAAAAAATACTGTCCACAAAAAAGAGTAAATATTCAAAAAAAATAAACATAAAACAAAAAAACAGCTACCTTTTATAAAGGTAGCTGTTCTATTATTTTATGCTTCAACAGATTTCTTTTTCTTAGCAGCTCTTTCGCGCTCACTCTTATCAAGAATCTTTTTACGTAGACGAATTGATTCTGGAGTTACTTCACAGAACTCGTCATCGTTTAAGTACTCTAATGACTCTTCTAAAGTCATTAAGCGTGGTTTTTTCATTGTTGAAGTTTGATCTTTCGTCGCAGAACGAATGTTAGTTTGTTGTTTCATTTTTACAACGTTAACTGTTAAATCATTCTCACGTGTATGTTCTCCAACGATCATACCAGCATATACTTCTGTACCTGGTTCAACGAAGATTACACCGCGATCTTCAACTTGCATAATACCGTATTGTGATGCTTTTCCTGCGTCAAGTGAAACTAGAACACCTTGGCGACGTCCACCCACTTGTCCAGCATGTACTGGTTGGTAGCAATCAAATGTGTGGTTTAAAATACCATAACCACGAGTTAATGTTAGGAATTCTGTTGTGTAACCAATTAAACCACGTGCTGGAACCATGAAAGTAAGGCGAACTTGACCGTTTCCGTTATTCACCATATCTAACATTTCACCTTTACGTGCACCCATTGATTCCATAATAGAACCAGTGTATTCTTCAGGCACATCGATTTGTACGCGCTCTACAGGCTCACTTCTTACGCCATCGACATCTTTAATAATTACTTCAGGCTTAGATACTTGTAGTTCATAACCTTCACGACGCATGTTTTCAATTAAGATAGATAAATGTAATTCCCCGCGTCCAGATACGATCCATGCATCAGGAGAATCTGTATTATCTACACGTAAACTTACATCTGTTTCTAATTGTGAACGAAGACGCTCTTCAATTTTACGAGATGTAATGAATTTACCTTCACGACCTGCAAATGGGCTGTTATTTACAAGGAATGTCATTTGTAGTGTTGGCTCATCAATACGTAATAATGGTAAAGCCTCTTCATGCTCAACCGGACATACCGTTTCACCTACGTTAATGTCTTCCATACCTGAAACAGCTACTAAATCTCCGGCTTTTGCTTCTTCAATTTCTTGACGTTTTAATCCAATGTAACCAAATAATTTAGTTACACGGAATTGTTTTACACTTCCGTCAACTTTCATTAATGCAACTTGTTGTCCTACTTTCATTGTACCACGGAATACGCGTCCAACCCCGATACGACCAACATAGTCATTGTAATCAAGAAGTGCTACTTGGAATTGAAGTGGCTCTTCGCTGTTATCAACTGGTGCTGGAATATGTTCAATAATTGTGTCAAACAATGATTTCATATTCTCTTCTTGATTTGCTGGATTTGAATCTAAGCTTGCTGTTCCGTTCATTGCTGATGCAAATACAACTGGGAACTCTAATTGATCTTCGTTTGCACCAAGTTCGATGAATAAGTCAACTACTTCATCAACTACTTCATCAGGGCGAGCGAAGTCACGGTCAATTTTGTTTACAACAACGATTGGAGTTAAGTTTTGCTCAAGAGCTTTCTTTAAAACAAATCGTGTTTGTGGCATACAACCTTCATATGCATCAACAACAAGTAGAACACCATCAACCATTTTCATGATACGTTCTACTTCTCCACCGAAGTCAGCGTGACCAGGTGTATCTAAAATGTTAATTCTTTTATCTTCATAGTGAATCGCAGTATTCTTCGCTAAAATTGTAATACCACGTTCTCTTTCTAGATCATTTGAGTCCATTGCGCGTTCTTCAATATGTTCATTCGCACGGAACGTCCCCGCTTGACGTAATAACTGGTCAACAAGTGTTGTTTTACCATGGTCAACGTGGGCAATAATTGCTATATTTCGTAAATCTTGTCGTTTTTTCAACATGTCCAACTCCTAATGTCTTTTTAATCCTTCTCTATTATAAGAGCGAAGGGGATACAATGGCAATCAAAATAAAATCAAGAATGAAAATATAGTTGTATTCTTACTTTTGTGAAAGTAAAATGAGATTGGAGGGTGAAGAAATGGAACACATTCAATATCGCTTTTTATTAACAGCAATTATCGGTGTTATCTTCTTAATTGGTATCGGAATTATGATTGCTGAAAATAGTCCCATCGGCATTATCATTTGCATTATCGGCACATTTGTTACAGTCGGATACGGTTTTGTAACAAAAAGAAAAATGCGTAAATCGCAATAACATTAAAAAGTAAGAAGCTTCTTTATGCCTCTTACTTTTTTTATTATTGCGATACAAATGGTAATAATTCTTCGTATACTCCTGGTTTTGCAACTAACACACTGCTTTTCTCTACAATAGAAAGAGGTGTTCCCAAGAACGTTGTCACTTTACCGCCAACTTCTTCTACAATAATCTGTCCCCCGCCAAAGTCCCATGGCGATAAGCGCGGTGTTACATATGCATCTAATCTTCCCGTTGCAACATATACCATTTCTAACGCTGCACAACCATATGACCTCGTACCTCTCGCCTTCTTAACGAGCATCATCATTTTTTCCATATTAAGCAATGGATTATCAGTAAGCCATATCGCATTCAAAGCTATAATTCCATGCTCTACCGTTCCTTTTTCCAACATGGGAATAGCTAAATCATTGCAAAAAGCCCCTTCTCCCTTTACCGCATGATATAGTTCGTCATGAACTGGATCATAAATAAGACCAATCTTTCCGATACCGTTCTCATAAATCCCGATTGAGATTGCGAAATTCCTTTTTTGATGAACAAAGTTCATCGTGCCGTCAATTGGATCAATTAACCAAACAACCCCATTAGAAGAGGTAATCTCATCTCCGTAGCCTTCTTCTCCTAAAATATTATGAGCCGGGAATGTTTCTTTAATTTTCCCAATTAAAAACTGCTCCGTTTCTCGGTCCATGTTTGTTACTAGATCAGCTGCATTTGACTTTGTTTCTATAATAAGTGTTTTTTTCAGTGACGCCATTAAATATTCTCCCGCTTCTCGAATCCACTGTTTCGCGTGTGTATCGATGTCTTTCCAGACTTCTTGCATGTTTAAACACTCCGATCTATACTGTTCACAGAAAAAACGAACCCTTTATAAGGTTCGCACCAACTAATTATTTATACATATACTATTATTACGCTTCTAAACGGATCATTTCAAGTCTTAACACTTCTAATTTTTGTACGCACTCTTCTTTTTTCTGGTTGTCGTTATCCATCATCGCATCATATAAAGTTGCTAATTCATAATCTAGCTCCAAACGTAGCACCGGAATTCTCTTTTCAGCATCTGTTCTCTTTAACGCATTAATCACCTGTCTCATTTTTTTGCCTCCTCCCAATATTCGTCTGCCCTCGGACTAGAATTGATTCAATTTTCTGATTTTTTGTTTTATACTATACTATGTTGGATAAATCATCTATGCAACACAATTA
>NZ_JBFPJI010000245.1:0-5081 GCF_040838205.1 Bacillus sp. S4 | reverse complement strand
CCAAATATACTGTTCAAAAAAAATACATAGTTTTGGAAAAAAAATGAACAAACTTTATTATTCTTGTGAAGCATAATATGAAGTGGAACGTTAAAAAATGCTTAATTAAACGAGGATAGGTGCAACATTATATTGTAGAAGGGTAGGTGTAAACCGTTGTGGTAAAAATACGCAGCGGGTAGAAATGGAAAATGAATCAAGAATTTTAATTGTAGACGATGAGGATCGTATTCGTCGTTTATTAAAGATGTATTTAGAAAGAGAGCAATACACAATTGAAGAAGCGGATAATGGTGATACAGCTTTAGAAATGGCGTTACAAAATGATTATGATTTAATCCTATTGGATATTATGATGCCTGGTAAAGATGGTATCGAAGTGTGTAAAGGGATTCGTGAGAAGAAAGCGACGCCAATTATTATGCTGACAGCAAAAGGTGAGGAAGTAAATAGGGTACAAGGGTTTGAAGTTGGAACTGATGATTATATTGTAAAACCGTTTAGCCCGCGTGAAGTAGTACTTCGTGTGAAAGCGGTATTACGCCGCGCTGTACCAACGACATTCTTTACACAAGATACAACGACGAAAGATGTTACTGTGTTCCCTCATTTAACAATTGATAATGATGCGCACCGTGTTACAGCGGATGGCAATGAAGTAAACTTAACACCGAAAGAATATGAATTACTATTATTCTTAGCGAAAGCTCCGGATAAAGTTTTTGACCGTGAGCAATTGTTAAAAGAAGTATGGCAATATGAGTTCTTCGGAGATTTACGTACAGTTGATACGCATGTAAAGCGTTTACGTGAAAAGTTAAGTAAACAATCACCAGATGCAGCGAAGATGATTGTTACCGTTTGGGGCGTTGGTTACAAGTTTGAGGTTGTGAACGACTGATGCTTTGGAGAAGTGTAGTAGGGAAGTTATGGATGACCATATTACTTCTCGTTTCGTTTGTTCTTGGATTTGTTGCTATTTTACTTTCACAGTTTTTTAGAACGTATTATGTTGATATGAGTGAAGCTAGGCTTCAGAAAGTTGCAACAAGTGTCACGGAATTAATTGAAGAAGGTGCCGATGTAAAAACGATTGAGGATATTGCTTACAAATTTTCTGATCCACTTTCAAGGATTATCATTGTAGAAGATGGTAAGGAAATTTCTTCTTCGCCGAAACAAGAAGGATTAGTTACTCTTACAATAGATGATTTGAAAAATGATAAAGAATTAGCAGCTGTTTTTACAGATAAAAAGGATATTAAGAATAATATTAGAAAAGCTTCTAATAGTAGGAAGAATAAGAACACTGAAAATGATATTATGATCGTCGGGAAACCAGTACAGTCAAAAAATCAAAGTGCGGTGTTTGTATATGAATCATTGCAAGTTCCAATACAAGGTATGGAGAGAACGACTGATTTTATTTTCTTATCAGCCGGGATTGCGATTATTTTAACAACTTTCTTTGCATTTTTCTTATCTACTCGAATTACGGCACCGCTTCGTAAAATGCGTGAGGTTGCATTTGAGGTAGCGCGCGGGAAATTTGATACGAAAGCCCCTATGGTGTCGCAGGACGAAATTGGTGAGCTTGCAACTGCTTTAAATCAAATGGGGAAACAGTTGAAGTTTAATATGAATGCCCTACAGCAAGAAAAAGAGCAGTTAGCTAGCATTTTGAGTAGTATGGCAGATGGTGTTATTACGTTAAATCAAGAAGGTGAAGTCGTTGTTATCAACCCACCGGCAGAGCATTTCTTACAAGTTTGGCAAGAAGAAAAAGAAGTGGAGTTAAGTAAAAAACTGCCTTCTGAACTTGTTGAACTATTCCATCTCGTTGTAGAAAGTGAGCAACAACAAGTTGTTGAAATTAATTTGCAAAAAGGTAACTACGTAGTTCTTATGACACCGCTTTACAATCAAACAAAAATTCGCGGAGCTGTAGCAGTATTGCGAGATATGACGGAGGAGCGTCGTCTTGAGAAAATGCGTCAAGACTTTATTGCAAATGTATCACATGAACTTCGTACACCGATGGTAATGCTTCAAGGATATAGTGAAGCAATTTTAGATGATATTGTGCAAACGAAAGAAGAAATTAATGAGTTTGTTCAAATTATTTATGATGAATCTGTTCGTTTAGGTAAACTTGTAAATGAGCTATTAGATTTAGCTCGTATGGAAAGTGGGCATGTAGAGTTACATATAGGTGAAGTAGATATTCACCCATTTGTCGAAAAAATTGGCCGTAAATTCCAAGGGATTGCAAAGGATAAAGAAGTCCAATTAACAGTGGATTTCCAAAGTCCAATTGAACGATATCCGTTTGATGCAGACCGTATGGAACAGGTATTGACGAATTTAATTGATAATGCAATCCGCCATACAAATGCAGGTGGCCATGTTACACTTGTAATTAATACGAAAAATAGTGGCCTTACTTTCGAAGTGCAAGATTCAGGTGCTGGTATTCCAGAAGAAGATATTCCGTTCTTATTCGATCGATTCTATAAAGCTGATAAAGCGAGAACGCGCGGGAAAAAAGTTGGTACAGGACTTGGGCTTGCGATTGCTAAAAATATTGTTCAAGGTCATGACGGGAAGATTTCTGTATCAAGTGTCGTTGGAGAAGGAACTATATTCTCTGTACATTTACCAAATCGTATAATTTAGATATATATGTTTTTTTAGGTAATCATGAATAAAAGCTCTACTGTTTTTTATTTTTTTGTAAGTGCAATTAAATAAAGAATGGTAGAGTTTTTTTCTTTAATAATCAGAATGAAAATAAAAAGAGAGGTGCCATAATGAAATGAAACTTTATACAAAAACAGGTGATAAAGGGGAAACGAGTGTCATAGGTGGCCGAGTGGATAAAGATCATATACGTGTAGAAGCTTATGGCACAATTGATGAGGCGAATTCTCATATCGGATATGCCATGTCTAAATTGCAAGAGGAATGTTTTCGTAATATTTATAACGAACTTGAAAATATTCAACATGAACTATTTGATTGTGGAGGGGATTTAGCAATAGTAGAGAAGAAAATCCCTTATAAAGTAACGATAGAGATGGTCGAGTATTTAGAGAGACGAATTGATTCGTATACAGAAGAAGCGCCGCCGTTAGAGCGTTTTATTTTACCAGGCGGTAGCGAGGTATCGGCTGCACTACACATTGCACGTACAGTTATAAGAAGAGCAGAACGTTGTATAGTGTCCTTGCAAAAAGAAGGAGAAACCAATGAAATTGTTCTAAAGTATGTAAATAGGTTATCTGATTATTTATTTGCGCTTGCTAGAGTAATAAATGCACGTTTACAAGTGAAAGATGTGGAATATAACCGCAGTGCACTTGTTTTTCGTAATAAAGAAGAGAAGGAAGTGGAGTAATTCACTTTCTTTTTTTGTATACTTTTTTCTGTAATATCCCACAATAGAGAAGGTATGACGGTTATTAGAAAACGGAGGATGTATATGAAAGCGTTAAAATGTGGCGTGGTGATATTGAGTATATTATTTTTATCTCAATTACATGTTTACGCTGAAGAGAATCAGTGGATATGGCCTGTTGATGGGCAGATAAGTGATTATTTTGGGACAAGACATGGGAAACACTATGGTATTGATATAGCTGCGCCTATTGGAACGCCTGTTGCAGCTATTCAAAATGGTAAGGTGACAAAGTCTTATTTTTCAAGTAGTTATGGAAATGTTGTGTTTATTAAACATGGAGAATATGAGGCTGTTTATGCGCATTTAAATAAGAGATATGTAGTTCAAGGGGATACCATTTCAAAAGGAAAGTTAATTGGAGAGGTAGGGAATACAGGAGAATCGCGAGGAGCGCATTTACATTTAGAAGTGCATCAAGGGAGATGGACGATGGAGAAAAGGACTGCGATGAATCCATTGCTTGTTTTAAATGAACAAAAAAATCAAGTCGTGTCATCATCACTATATGTTGTACAAAAAGGTGATACTTTAGTTGGCATTGCTCGGAAATTTAGTATGACAGTTGAGGAAATTAAAGTGAGGAATGGATTGCGACAAGAGCAAATCTATCCGAATCAACAACTATACGTTAAGTAAAGGAAACATCCCCAAAGCATAACTTTTGAATAGATTTTATTTGCTTTTTAGTTAAGATTGCGATAGTAAATGAAATTATATCGACTTAATAACAAAATGCGACAATAAGAGCAACCTATTCTTAACGAAAAACCGTCCCAAAAGATCTTTTGGGACGGCTTCTTTTACCAAAAAATAAAGACACATATAAATCCAGAAATAGCTAAGTAGCTATATAAGTAAAAGACTTTTGTTCTTGTTTTTTCTTTTGTCCGAAATAGTACGATAGTTGGTTCGATTAGACCAATTGTAAGACAAAGTAAACCAAGAAGCATAAAGCCAATTGAAAGAGAATACAGGGCGATTTGTGGTGCTTGAAATGGAATCATCCATTTTAATAAAAATGCAATAAGTGCAGTGTAACAAATGCTACCGATGTATTTATTCAATGGTGTATCAGAACGGAAACCAGGAAGTTTCTTGGAAAACGGACGGGAAACAACTTCCGTTTGTAAAGATGTATGTTCTTCAATTATTTTTTGAGCTTCTTTTCCTTTTTGGAAAAGGGATAAAATCCAATTTCGCTCACCTTGGAAAATAAATTGAGAAGTTGTTAAATAGTGATCAACTTTTACCTTATTCCAACTCTTCCATGGATGACGCTCACACAATTTTAATTTACTTTCTGTTTTTTTATCATACTGATAAATACTTATGCCATCTTGGTCAAAAGTAGCGTAGTATGTCTCTCTTGAGAATGTGCCTAGATCAATTGGACAGTAGAAAAGTAATTCTTTTTTCAAATAAAAGTATTCTTTTCTTAAGTTCTTTTTCATTGCTTCTCGAATAGAGTGTCTTTTATCTTTCTTCATGACATTTCCTCCATAACTCAGAAAATGTTCTTATCTTAACAATTCAACATCTTATCACTTTTGACGACATATGACTAGGGGATTCATAAGAGAAATACCGAATTATAAAAAATATGGGTTGTATTGTAAAATAT
>NZ_JBFPJI010000244.1:0-5087 GCF_040838205.1 Bacillus sp. S4 | reverse complement strand
AACTGCCCGTAAACGCCCGATTGGTGAAGGCTAATAATCAGTGGGGGATGAACAAAACCCCCACTGATTAAAGTTTCACTTTATTATTTTTCTTCCTATTTAAAACTACATACATAATTTTTAATCCAAATAAGTCAGACTTCCTACCTTAAAAAAGAACAGATTTAAAACGCTTTCAATAATAAATAACCCTATCAGAACATTAAATAGGATTCCTTGATTATAAACGTACTCTAACCATGATACAAGTATTGGAATTCTTTTCAATATTACGTTTTTTATTTCTATGAAAAATTAGTAGGATGATGCATTTCCCCTACCTCATTCTATTAATTTCTAGCATAAAATATTGTACAATCATATCATTTTAAGGAAGGTTTGATATTTATGCCTCTTCATTATCCAAATCAACCTGTTTTTCACTCCACAGGTGTATTAACAAGAGAGCCTGCAACAGTTTCAGCAGTAGTAAACATTGTAAATTTAGATGCATTTTACGCACACTATGTAAGTATAGAGGTTTGGGATTGGTCTAACTATTCTAATCCTGTAAAATTACCTGTACTAATTGGTGAAAATGCGGAAGTAGCATTTCCATATCTTTTACAAGGTAATCACTTAGCAGTTTTTTATGCTGATTTAGATGACTCTATTCACTTATATGAAATTCGTATTTCTGATCCTGGCCACTCCAATATTATTGCAAATTGTTTTGGACGAAGCATCCCGCCATACGCAAGCCAAGAAGGTAATACCGTATACCATAAACAACTTATTCGAATTCATTAATTTCTCTTTCCAAATCACCAATTTATAAAGCCTTCAATAGACTAAATTCCTATTAAAATGCTTTGGTCAGTAATAATTTTCTTTTCCTCAACGAAAACTATTACTGACCTTTGGCTCCTTTATTATACATAAATACAATAAAAACAAAGTATCCTCCTTAAATCATTTGATAGCCATTTTTATTATCTACCTGCCATCTCCACGAATCTATACACATCTCTTCTAATCCATATTCTGCTTCCCATCCTAATTCTCGCTTCGCTTTAGATACATCAGCAAAACATATTGCTACGTCCCCAGGACGACGCCCGATAATTTTATAAGGTATTTTTTTGCCCGAGACCTTCTCAAAAGCATTAACCATCTCCAATACACTATACCCTTTCCCTGTGCCAAGGTTATATGCATCTATTCCTGTAGTTTCAAGTACTTTCTCAAGTGCCTTTACATGTCCTTTTGCAAGGTCAACAACGTGAATATAATCACGGACACCTGTCCCGTCTCTTGTTGGATAGTCATTTCCAAATATATTTAATTCCTTTAATTTCCCTACCGCTACTTGTGTTACATATGGCATTAAATTATCCGGAATCCCATTTGGATCTTCTCCGATACGGCCACTTTGATGCGCCCCAAATGGGTTGAAATAACGAAGTAACGCGATACTCCATTCACCATCAGCTTTTGCAACATCACGCATAATTTGCTCTATCATTAACTTTGTTTGCCCGTATGGATTTGTCACGCTTAATGGAAATTCTTCCGTAATTGGTGATGTTTTTGGAATTCCATATACAGTTGCAGACGAACTAAAAATAAATTTTTTCACATTATGCTTTTGCATTACATCACATAATATGATCGTACTTATAATATTATTATAATAATATGTAAGCGGAATTGTAGTAGATTCCCCAACTGCTTTGAAGCCAGCAAAATGAATAACTGCTTCAATGTTATTTTCCAAAAAAATCTCATTCATTTTTTCACGATTTAAAACACTTTCATTATAAAATTTAAATTGTTTCCCTGTTATTTCTTTTACTCGGTTTAAAGACTCTATTGAACTATTTGAAAGATTATCTACGACTATAATTTTATAATTATTATTTAATAATTCTATACACGTATGACTACCAATATATCCTGCTCCACCCGTTATAAGTATCGCCATATATATAGTCCCCCACTTATCATCAATTATAAAATCTCAATACACATCTATCCTATCATATTCCAAGATTGAAATTCTAAATATTTTAAATTTTCTTTTTTATATAAAAAAAGCTACATAACCTTTAAGTTATGTAGCTCTTCAACATCTATATTTGTCTATATCATTTTTTATTACTCAAAAATTTTAGTAAAAGCTATTCGGACGTTCCGGTTTGTTAAATTACGTAACAATATACACTTAGAAAATGCGCAAGACTACCTAACAATACAAAAACATGAAAAATTTCATGGTGTCCCATATATTTAAACTCCAACCATTTTGGCTTCGCACCGTAAATAAACCCACCAATTGTATAAAAAATGCCTCCAAGTACTAAGAAAATAATACCTCCTGTACTTAAATTCTCAGCTAGCGGTGCAAAGAATAGAACAATTAACCAACCCATCAGAAGATAAATTGCTGTCGATAACCATCTTGGACAATTAAACCAAAACATTTTAAAAACAATACCCAAAATCGCAGTTGCATAAACTAAACAAAATAATAGTAAACCATTTGCCGAGTTTAATGTAATTAAGCAAAAGGGTGCATATGTACCTGCAATTAATATAAAAATCATAGAATGATCTAGTTTCCTAAAGAAATAAATAACACGTTCACTGGCTACAACACTATGATACACAGCTGACGCCATATAAAGGACCATCATCCCGATACCAAATAAAATAACGGCTGTAATTGCAGCAACAGATGGCATCTTAACAGAAACCTTCACAAGCATAGCTAATAATGCAATAAATGATAATACAGCTCCTCCTAAGTGAGTAAATGCATTAACTGGTTCTCTTACATAAGCATTCATATAAACACCCCTCATATAATTACATGTAGTTTTCATAACTACATGTAATTATATACACATTATTCGCACGGGTCAACATTTACAATTCATTTGTTTCGTAATACCATATTTAAAGATATACTAAACATTAAGTTCCACTAAGTTATAAAAGTGAGGGGTTCTACGTGGAAAATATAAATAAATTACTTGAATCATTACATTTAGAAAAAAGTATTAAACTTGAGGATATCCCAAATGTCGACTTATATGTAGACCAAGTTGTCCAACTATTTGAGAATACTTATGCGGATACAACGAGAACTGATGATGAAAAAGTATTAACAAAAACAATGATTAACAATTACGCAAAAGGGAAATTATTCATCCCTATCAAAAATAAAAAGTATTCAAAAGAACATATGATTTTAATCAGCTTAATTTATCAATTAAAAGGAGCTCTTTCCATTAATGATATAAAAAGCTCCTTAGAAAATATAAATGCACCGTTAATAAACGATGATACATTCGAATTAAATACTCTATATAAAGATTACCTTTCTCTTACTGACACCAATGTGGAAAGCTTTAAGCAAGACGTGAATAACCGTGTTAAGGAAGTAAACGAGGTTTCTTCCTTAGAAGATCCAAAGCTAGAAAAGTTTTTATTACTAACATCCTTCGTGACTATGAGTAATATGTATAGACGTTTAGCAGAGAAACTAGTTGATGACCTCAAAGAAACTTAAACAAAAAACTATCCACCTGTTAGAGGTGGATAGTTTTTTGTTTACTTAATTGCTTCATGAACCTTTAATTGTTTCCCTTTAATCGTTGTGTTTTTCATGATTTTTAAAACAAGTGGTCCTTTTCCATTTAATATTTCAACGTAAGAAACATTGTCTTGTATTGTAATAATTCCTATATCTTCTGCTGTAACACCTTTAATTTTAGCAATTGTACCGACGAAATCTACCGCCCTAATTTTCTTTTTCTTCCCGCCATTAAAGTACAATTTCATAATTCCTTTGTTTAGATCTGCATTTTTATCTTTCTTTATAATTGGTTTAGCATGTATCTTTTCCTCAAATACTGCTTTCCCTTTCATAACTTCTTCTTTTGAAGGTGCAAGTGCCTTTGGAATTTCAAAGCCAATGTACTCCTCAATCTCTTCTAAAAATCTATTTTCATACGGCGTCATGAATGTAATAGCTTTCCCGTTATTACCAGCTCGTCCCGTTCTTCCCGTACGATGTACATAACTTTCTTTTTCTAATGGAATATCATAGTTAATAACATGTGTAATATTATCAATATCAATTCCTCTAGCAGCTACGTCTGTCGCTACTAAATAACGGAACTTTCCTTTTCTAAAATCGTCCATAACTTCAAAACGATCTTCTTGTACCATACCACCATGTATTTTGTCACAAGGATAGTTAACCCGCTTTAACTGTTGAAATACGTGATCTACATTTTCTTGCGTACGGCAAAAAATAATACAACTATCTGGATTCTCAATCGTTGTTACATCTTTAAGAAGTGAAAGCTTCTCCTCTTCTCTCGTCTCAAAAAGTGTATGTTCAATTTTATCTGTTGTAATCCCGGCAGCCTTAATTTCAATATGAGTTGGAGAGCCCATATACTTACGAGATAACTTTTCAACATCTTCTGGAAGTGTTGCTGAAAATAGCATTGTCATTCGTTTTTTAGGTAATTCGTCAATAATTGCCTCTACCTGATCGATAAAACCCATATTTAGCATTTCATCTGCTTCATCAATAACTAAGTACTTCAAACGGTCTAAAGAAAGAGTGCCTTTTTCAATATGATCTAACACACGGCCAGGAGTCCCAACTACAATATGTGTTTTTTGCTTTAACTCTAATTTTTGACGTGCAAATGGAGATTTACCATAAACTGCAGCGGCCTTAATTCTTTTGAAGCGGCCTATATTCGTAATATCTTCTTTTACTTGCACCGCAAGCTCTCTCGTCGGTGTTAAAACTAAAGCTTGTGGCTTATTCTCTTCCCACTCCACCATTTCACAAAGTGGTATGCCAAATGAAGCGGTTTTTCCACTTCCAGTCTGTGATTTCACGACAAGGTCTTTCTTTTGCAAGGCAACTGGAATAACCTCTCCTTGCACTTCCGTTGGATGTTCATATCCTAAACCAGTAAGTGCTCGTATTATTTCTTTACTTAATGCATAATTACTAAAGCTTTTTTTATTCATATATTAACCTCATTTGAATTTTATATTTAAATAACCCTATTCTCCAT
>NZ_JBFPJI010000243.1:0-5091 GCF_040838205.1 Bacillus sp. S4 | reverse complement strand
CTATATGATCCTTTCGTATATTCCTTCTTATCTAACACAAGTACTAAAAGTCAAAGAAACAACTGGCTTATTAATTATTTCAATTACGATGGCACTTATGATTCCACTGGCACTTTATTTCGGTAAATTAAGTGATAAAGTAGGTAATAAACGCGTAGTACAAATTGGTTTACTTGGTTTAGCATTATGTTCAATTCCAGCATTTTTATTAATTGGTAACGGACATATTGTAGCCATGTTTGCGG
Source organism: Bacillus sp. S4 (assembly GCF_040838205.1). Lineage (NCBI taxonomy): Bacteria > Bacillati > Bacillota > Bacilli > Caryophanales > Bacillaceae > Bacillus > Bacillus sp. S4. The sequence goes on along the minus strand of NZ_JBFPJI010000243.1, from coordinate 4,846 downwards.
GTATTTTCGTCTTAGGTTTCTTCCTTAGTGTTTATGAAGGAACATTGCCTTCGTTATTACCAGCACTCTTTTTCACCGATGTACGTTATCGTGCACTTTCTATCTCCTTTAATATTTCTGTATCTATATTCGGTGGTACAACGCCGCTTGTATGTTCATACTTAGTTCATGCGACTGGTAATCCACTGGCACCAGCATTTTATTTAACAGGTGTAAGTGTAATTGGATTAGTTGTATTTAGTGTACTGTTTGTTACAACATCAGGACGTGCATTAAAAGGATCTTATCCTACCGTAGAATCGAAGAAAGAAGCACATCAAATCGCTAAAGAGGATCCTGAAGAAACACTTTGGTGGCATGAAGAATCTTTAGAAATTGAAGCAGGAAAAAAAGCATAATTTGTGAAAAGCAACGTGGACTTTTATACAAAAAGACTCCTAGTTTAATAGGAGTCTTTTTGTATACATTATTTTCTCTTCTTCTTCAAACTCTTCTGATAAGCATAAAGCTTATGAACCTCTTCCTTAAATTCATGCAAAAGCACAGCATTTTCACTGTTTGAATAACGTACTGCATTATAAGCATCTATAATGATATGACTCTGAATATTTACCTCTTCTTCATGATTTACTCTTTCTAGCCAAGCTTCAACAGTTTCTCCTCGTTCACGATTTAAAGGAGGGGATAGTTTACTCTCAAGTTTGAAAATTTCTTTTCGAATCTCATTATGTGGTGGGTTATTTCGCTTCATACGTTTTTGGCTAATTCCTTCTTTATCAGTAATGATTGTAGATTCGAAGACTGGTATATTTGGTAAACTTAAATATTTTCGTTTTTTTACTATTTTCCTTACGACATAAATAGCAATGACTGTACAGACTATTATTGTAGCGCTATTTATGAGTATCGGGTCAAAATCAGGAAGTTTTTTACCGTCTTCAATTCGAGGGTTTAAGAGATGCCCTTTATTTGCCCAAACTCCTTCGGTATCTTTCATTTCAGCTGCTTTAATTAATGGCATTAAAGCATAGCCGACTCCTAATGCGATAAATTCTGTCATAAAACCAAACATAAGTCGAATAAAAGGGAACACTTGAACAATTAATAGACTCATTACACCAATCGTAATAATAGAAGCAAAACGTAATAGTTGTTGTTTACGATTTGCCCCGGTTAGCCAAAATGTAATCATTAAGTGTAAGGCTAACATTAATAATTTCCATAATGGTGGAAATGGTGTATAAAATATAGCTGTAACGACAAACCATACAATACCGCCTAACGATTTTTGAACCGGATATCCAGGTCCGACCGCGTGTACGATAAAGAAAAATAGTGGTAATATAATTGTGCCAAAAAGAGAAAACGGTAGAAATAAAGAAAAACCGACTATTTGAATAACTAAAAGTATTACGAATCCTGTTGTTTTTTTCTTCATTAGTTTATGAATAAGAAATACTCCTACATAACCGGTCGCTAAAAATATAGCAATACCAACTATTTCGTTTCTTTCCGTTAATAACGAAAGGAGGAGCAGCAGAATAAAGTCATTAACGTGATAGAGCCAAGTTTTCAACTGCTTCCACCATCCCTTCATTATTTATGAGAAATGTAGGTTGCGTTAGAAGAGGGAGCTCATTCTTCTGTATACCGATGTAAATCATCGTAGACGAGCGTTCTCTTTTTCTCGTTACATAGTGAAGAAATCCTTGTTTCGGAAGAAGCGTACTATCATCTGAAATACGTGCCAATTCCTCTAATGCCTTCCCGTAATGCGCTTGTCCTTCGTTTAATGGTAAATGCAAAGGGCCACCTTCTGCTAATATACTAATAAATAACTCAAACGGAATTTGATGCTTCGTTGCGTATTGGCAAATGTATGTTGTAAATGAAATAAGGTCTTCTACATTCTCTTTCCAACCAAACCCACGATCAGCAGCTAAAGAAAGACAAATCGTCCAACTATAATTTTTTACAGGTTCATATTGCTTCGCTTGTAACGCCTGCATTTTAGCAGATGCTTTCCAATGAATAGAGCGGAAAGACTCACGTTCATATCGCTTTACACCGATAATGGATGTTTCATCATTGTAAAAAGAAAAATTCGTTCGATACGAACCGGTTAATAGTTGCTGAAGTTCTTGCAAACCAGCTACTTCTTTAGGAGTAGGGTATACAATAATTTCAGTCTTTAATTTATCGAAAACAGGTAAATGTACAGTTAAAAGATGAAAAGGATCTTTTAAAACACATTCAAACTGTTCAATTTGAAACACCCCACGCTTCGTTGCGGTTAATGTTAAATCCCATTTTTGCGCTGAATGAGCAGGTTGTGAAAATGGGAAAGAAAATAACGTTTTTGATATTTGTTCAATCCCTTGATCTTTATGCGGTATAAGGGACGAATTTAAATGAAAATAACAAACACCGTTAACGAGTGGTATATTTGCCCCATTTTTTAAATGAATAAAAAACTGTCCGGATTCATCAGGGAAAAGCCGAGTTGTTTGTTTTTCATTTATAACTTGAAATCTTTTCTCTATGTAAGCGACATATTTATAAATGAAAATCGCAAATAAATAGTAGAAGAAAAAGAGAAACATAAGAAATCGTTGTGGGAAAAAGAACGTAAATAGTAAAGCGACTGGTACAGTTAGTTGGATAATGTGGATTTGAAAAAATAAAGGTACAGTTACAACACGCTGTCCATTCATGCTTGCTCAATCTCCACGGGTACGTCAACTTCTTTTAAAATCCTTTGCATTAATTCGTTTTTTGTCGTACGTAAAGCTCCTTCCATTGACAAGACGATACGGTGATTCCAAACAGAAGGAACTAAAAATTGTATATCTTCAGGCGTGCAATATTCTCTGCCGCGTAAAAAGGCTAATGCTTGAACAGCACGTACTAAAGCTAATGTAGCACGTGGGCTTACACCATTGGCAATGTAATCATGATTTCTTGTAGCGTGAGCAAGTTTAATTATGTAATGTTCTAACGGTTCGGATACGAAAATGGCTTTTACTCGTTTCTTTGCTTCTAAAATTTCTTCTAAAGAGATGACAGATGTGACGCTTTCTAAAGGTGTAACGCTACGAAAACGACGCATCATTTTTAGCTCATCTTCAGGAGACGGATAACCAATTGAAATCGTCATTAAAAAGCGATCAAGCTGTGCATCTGGAAGAGGGAAAGTTCCTTGTGATTCAATCGGATTTTGCGTCGCAATAACAAAAAACGGTTTTGGAAGAGGAGTAGACTGCTTTTCAAGCGTTACTTGTCGTTCTTCCATCGCTTCTAACAAACTAGACTGTGTTCTTGGCATCGCACGGTTAATTTCATCTGCAAGTAGAATATTTGTCATAACTGGTCCAAGTCTTAATTCGAATTCACTCGTTTTCGGATTGAAATATTCAATACCTGTTACATCACTCGGAAGTACATCAGGGGTAAATTGAACGCGAGAAAAATTACCACCAATGCTTTTTGAAATGGTTTTCGCTAACAAAGTTTTCCCAGTACCAGGAACATCTTCAAGCAGTACATGTCCTTCAGCAAGTAATGAAACGAGTAGTAGATCAATAACATTTTCCTTACCAACAAACACAGATCCTATATTTTCTTTTAATTTATTAATCATATGTAACATTCCTTTCATAATAAAAGAGCTAGTATTTCTATATTTTAACAAATTATTCAGAAAATTGGTATGATTTTTTAATCCGAAGAAATGGATATTTAATTTTAAATTCTATTTGCATATTTTGGAATGTGATTATATAATATCGGTATACGATGTATCGCAAGTCGATATATCATAAGGCGATGTATCGGAGGTAGTTATAATGAATGTGAAAGCACAAAAATATATTCCATTAACCGAGGCAACGTATTACATACTATTGTCACTCGTAAAGCCAATGCATGGCTATGGAATTATGCAAATGGTAGAAGAGATGACAAATGGGGAAGTAAAGCTCGGTCCTGGTACTTTATACGGGAATACGACGAAGTTATTGAAAGAAAAGTTAATTGTTGAAGTAGCATCTACCGATAGGAAGAAGTGCTATGAGCTAACACCGTTTGGGAGAGAAGTACTGGAACTGGAGTACAATAGATTACAGCGATCTGTAAGAAATGGAAATAGTATATTAGGGGAGTGAATGAAAGATGAAGACAAAAAAGGTATTCAAATTTTTCATGGCATGGAGTTTAGAGAAAGAAGAAGCTTTTTTACGGAAAATGCATCAAAAAGGCTGGGCGTTACAAAGGTATAATTTGATGTATACGTTTAAGAAAACAGAACCAAAAGATGTAATATATAAAGCGGATTTTAGATTGGTTTACAGGGATTCAAAAGAAAAACAACAAGAGTACTTTGAAATATATGAAATGTCTGGTTGGAAACGTGTCACAAGTTTTACAAGATGGAATTATTTTTGTAAGGAAGTAGAGGAGGGAATTGAGTTACCTGACATATATTCAGAGAAGGACACGAAGGTGCAAAAAATGAAGGAGTTATTACAATTTTTCGCATTGATTTCAATAACTATATTACCCTCAATGTATAGCGTATTTTTAAATTCAACAGAATCAAGAGTGCCAATTTGGGCAAAAGTTATGCTGGGGTTTGTTGGTTGTATGTATATGTATCTCTTTATAAGGATCTCTTGGAAAATTAAGAAATTGAAAAACGAAATATTATAACAAAGAGTGGATTTTTAAAGAAGATGATTATCGGAATCATCTTCTTTAATTTTTATGTAATTCTATTTTGTTCGTTCTTTTTTACACAATAAAAAACTATATATTTAAGACATAGAATTAACAGTTACAAAGATAATCC
>NZ_JBFPJI010000242.1:0-5099 GCF_040838205.1 Bacillus sp. S4 | reverse complement strand
GAGATGTCGTCGAACGCTATCTCTAATTGGTTAATTTGTGAGATTTTTTTGTGAAGGAGCTTATTTTATAAGAATAGAATTTAAGTTAATAAGAGATCGTGCCTATGGTAGTGAAAAAATATGGGTTAGGGGGATTTGAAAATGAGGAAACTCAAAAGAGTAAATGTTCCTAATATACCAGAGCAACTATCACAGCCTAACGACAATCGAACTATAAATAAGAAGAAGTTAAGGCGTTTTATTTTCATGTTCATTTTTATTGCTGCGACTACTTTGTACGTTCAATATATTTTAACGAAACAACAAGAAGTAATTAATGGTAAAAAAAATACAATAACAAATCAAAAGAAACAATTAGTTTCTTTAAAGAAAGATCAAGGTTCTTTAAAGAATAACATCGAGAATTTGACGGATAATGAAGAAGAAATTTTAAAGTTTGCGAGAAAAGAGTATCAATTTTCTAAGTCAAACGAAACAATATTCGTATTGCCAAAGTGAAGTGGTGGAACAGTTAGCAATAGCTAACTGTTTTTTGATGTATGAGGGGAAAAGGTGTTTGTAGTGTGAATGTCATGGTACAAGGAGCAATGACATATTGTAAAAATGAGAAGTTTGAGCCATTTTTAATTGTTTTAAGAGATTTCCATAATTATGGAATATATGTCAAAATAAATATTGTTAAAATTCTGTCAATTGTATATAATACAAGGTAAGCGGATACATTTTTTGATCAACGTTGAGTTAACAGCTTATACGTCTGTTAAGAAAACCGTTATCCTCGTATAAGAAAGGAAGATAGCTGTGTACGCTTCAAATACAATTTACGTCGTAGGGGATGCGAAAGCACCTCAAAATAATCCCATTACCGAAAAGTTCAAAAGTTATTTTGTAGCATTTGTACTTGAGAAGGATACAGGGAAAATTGTAGATGCAGATTGCTCAGCGACAATTGCATTAACATCTCAATTTGTTAAATATTTGTTTCTACATAAAAATATTAATGACCCAGCATTAGTAACAGAAATAAAAAATCGATACTTCGGTTCGTCTCAAAAGGCGCTACTTGTAGCGCTAAAGGATGCACAGAAAAAATATAATCAGATTGCTGCTTTGTCTACCCATTCATAGACAAAATCCAGCCGTAAGAATCTTCTTATGGCTGGATTTTTTTGTTTCGCATTAACGGGCAGAATAAAGTCTCCCGTGTATTAAAGTATCACTCTATAAACAACGAAAGGATGAACAAAATGAAAATTACCGATGTGAAGGTAAACCGCCGACATGTAAAGCTTCATACACCGTTTAAAACAGCGCTTCGTACTGTAACGGAAATCGAAAGTATAGATGTGTTTATTCATACAGATGAAGGAATTGTTGGAAGAGGAGCTGCTGCAGCAACGCCGGTTATTACAGGTGATTTTGCCAACGGGATGGAGGAAGCAATATTAGGACCAATTCGTTCTGTATTAGTTGAAAAAGATGTACTGCAATTTCAAGCGTTATTGTTACACATTCAAATGAGTTGTATAGGAAATACAAGTGCGAAAGCGGCGGTAGATATGGCTTTATACGATGTGTATTGTCAATTGCACAACATACCGTTATACGCATTACTAGGTGGAAAGAAAGAGATTTATACTGATATTACAGTAAGTGTGGATGAACCTTTATTAATGGCAAAAGAAGCAGAAAAGCATATCGAAAAGGGATTCCAAACATTAAAAATTAAGGTGGGTAAAGAGGCACATTTAGATTTGGAACGCATAGAGGCAATTCGAAATGTGGTTCCAAAGAATACGACGTTACGTTTAGATGCAAATCAAGGATGGAAACCGAAAGAAGCGGTTTCTATTATTAGAGAAATGGAGAATAGAAATTTAAATATAGAATTTGTAGAACAACCAGTTCATGCGAAAGATTGGGATGGATTAAAGTACGTGAAGGACAATGTACAAACGCCTATTATGGCAGATGAAAGTATGTTTTCGGCAAGCGACGCATTAAAGATTGTCCAAGGAGGATATGCAGACCTACTTAATATTAAATTAATGAAATGCGGTGGTATTCGAGAAGCCTGGAAAATTGCAGATATTGCGGAAGCAGCAGGTGTGAAATGTATGGTTGGAAGTATGATGGAATCTTCACTTTCAGTTAGCGCTGTTGCACATTTAGCTGTGGCTCATCCGAACATTCATTACTTTGATCTTGATGCACCGTTATGGTTAGTAGAAGAGCCAGAAGGAATGACTTACACTGGTCCAAAGGTAAACCTGCATTCTGTAGTGAATATACAATCTTAGAAGGAGTACCTAGTAAACTATCTTTTAAGGAGGATATATTATGAAAAAAGTGGGGACTGCATTATTAACGACATTATTCATTTTTTCATCTTTCACATCGGCAAATGCCGAAGAGAAAAAAGATAAGAAAGCATTTATTGATGTGGCAGCTGCGACGTTATGGACCGCACCAGATTCGCTTCGGCCAATCGATGCACCGAGTGCAACAAATCCAGTTGATTTGTGGAAGTGGACGAAATCAATGACGCTTGATGAGAAGCTTTGGTTAACGAGTGCAAATAAATTAGAAACGCAAGCGCTACTCGGTCAAGAGGTAACGGTTGTTGATAAGAAAGGTGACTGGGTGAAAGTATTAGTCCATGGTCAGCCAACACCACGAAACGAAGTAGGTTACCCGGGATGGATGCCCGAAAAACAATTAACGTATAATCAGGAATTTGCAGATAAAACAAACGAACCTTTTGTATTAGTAACGAAACCGACAGCAATTGTATATATTAACCCTTCTGAAAAACATAAATCACTAGAAGTAAGTTATAATACGCGATTACCACTTTTGAGTGAAGATGCTATTTCGTACCGCGTACTATTACCAAATGGTCAGAAGGCGTGGCTACGGAAAAATGATGGAACTGTTTACCATTCTCAAAATGATATTCCGACTCCAACAGCTGATGATTTAATAAACACCGGCAAGATGTTTTTAGGCTTACCGTATATATGGGCTGGTACAAGTGGGTTTGGTTTTGATTGCTCTGGATTTACACATACGATTTATAAATCACATGGCATTACCATACCGAGGGATTCTGGGCCACAATCAAAAGCAGGAATTGCGGTTGATAAAGAAAACCTACAAAAGGGCGATTTAATATTCTTTGCACATAATCAAGGAAAAGGTAGTGTTCATCACGTTGGAATGTATATTGGTGATGGAAATATGATTCACTCTCCAAAAGCTGAAAGATCGGTAGAAATTATACCGCTAAATACACCAGGATATATAGAAGAATACGCTGGTTCTCGTCGTTACTTACCTTAAAAAATAGAGGGGGTTTTGAAATGAAAAAGGTAGTTCGCTATTCATTAGTTAGTACTCTATTAGTTTCTTCATTTTTAGTTGGCTGTGCAAAAGAAAAAACAACTACAAAGCCGAAAGATGAGAAGAAAGTATTACAGCTACTAGAAACGGGTGAAATTCCATCATTAAATTCAGGGAAAGTAACAGACGCCGTATCGTTTAACGTTTTGAATAATGTAATGGAAGGGTTATTCCGTTTATCGAAAAATGATGAAGTGATCCAGGCTGGGACACAGAAATATGAAGTGAGTAAAGATGGAAAGACATATACATTCCACTTGCGAGATGCGAAATGGTCTAACGGTGATCCAGTAACAGCTCATGATTACGTATATGCTTGGAAGCAACTTATTAATCCAGATACAGCCTCTCAATATGCATATATTGCGTACGATGTGAAAAATGCGGAAAAGATAAATAAGAAACAATTAGGATTAGAAGAATTAGGTGTGAAAGCAAAAGATGATAAAACGTTTGTTGTGGAATTAGAACATCCAGTACCGTATTTTACAAAACTACTTATTTTACCGTCGTTCTATCCAATTAATGAAAAGTTTGCGAAAGAGCAAGGTGATAAATACGGTTTAGAGGCAAATAAAGCGGTGTATAATGGGCCGTTTACGTTGTCGGAGTGGAAGCACGAAGCAAGTTTTACAATGAAGAAAAACGATAAATATTGGGATAAAAAAGAAGTGAAGTTAGATGAAGTAAACTATCAAGTTGTTAAAGAAATTTCAACGGCGGTAAATTTATATGAAACAGATAAAGTTGATAGAGCTGTCATTTCTACAGAATTCGTAGATAAATATAAAAATAATAAAGAACTGAAACAATATACAGATCCGGTTATGTATTTCTTCCGTTTCAATGAAAATGTACCGATTCTTAAAAATAAAAACGCACGTCTTGCACTTAGCACAGTTTTTGATAAGAAGGGACTTGCGACTTCATTTTTAAATGATGGATCGGTAGCTGCGAACTACTACGTTCCGAAAGGATTTTTAAAGGGCCCAGATAAGAAAGATTTTAGAGATACGGCTGGAGAGTTTAATAAGACGAACGTAAAACAGGCGAAGGAATATTGGGAAAAAGCAAAGCAAGAGACGGGAACAAATGAAGTAACGTTAGAATTCTTAAACTATGACTTAGAAAACTTTAAAAAAGTAGGAGAGTATATTAAAGAAGAGCTTGAGAAAAACTTACCAGGGCTAAAAGTAAATGTGAAATTACAACCCCATACTCAAAAACTAGCGCTAGAGAAGAAAAAAGAATATGAAATGTCGTTATCACGCTGGTTACCTGATTATCCAGATCCAATGACTTACTTAGAAGTATTCCTTTCGGGAAGTACTGTCAATAATACAGGATATGCAAATCCAGAATATGATGCGTTAATTAAAAAGATTAAAACAGAATTAGGTAATGATGAAAAAGCTCGTTGGAAGGCATTGCAAGATGCGGAAAAAATGCTCCTTGATGATGCGGTAATTGCACCGGTATTCCAGCGCGGACTATCTTACTTACAAAAACCATACGTGAAAGATTTATATGTACATCAATTTGGCCCAGCGACAAGCTTGAAATGGGCAGACATACAAAAGTAAAGAAAGAGGAAAAACAGACTTCACGTATGTGATAGTCTGTTTTTTCTTATAGCTTCCAATGAATTATAGACATTTTATATATTTTTTCACTGTTTAAAAATAAAATTATTACTA
>NZ_JBFPJI010000241.1:0-5104 GCF_040838205.1 Bacillus sp. S4 | reverse complement strand
TGTAGAAGCAAAGCATTCATATCGCTTTGTTACAAGATGTTTTATAAAGAAAATTTTTTATGAAAGATAGCTTATAAAATAATAAAAGCTCAAGATTATCATCATAGGGAGTGTAAAACGAATGAATATCAACAATGTGCCAAAACATTTAACTACACCATTGACTTCACCAGCATATCCAATGCCGCCATATAAATTTGTGAATCGGGAATATTTAAATATTATTTATAGAACTGACATGACAGCTTTACGTAAAGTTGTACCTGAGCCTTTAGAAATTACGGAACCTTTCGTTAAGTTTGAGGTGATGAAGATGCCTGATGTTTCTGGACTTGGTTCTTATACTGAAGCAGGACAAGTTATACCAGTAAGCTTTAATGGAGAAGAGGGTGATTATATACATTCCATGTATGTTGACAACTTCCCAGCGATTGCAAGTGGGCGTGAACTGTCCGCTTATCCAAAAAAATTAGGTAATCCAGAGTTGCTTATAGACTCGGATACTTTAGTTGGGACACTTGATTATGGTTCATTACGTGTTGCAACTGCAACAATGGGCTATAAACATATTCCATTAGATCATAAAGAAGCTCTAAAAGAAATATCCCGCCCAAATTTTATGGTTAAGATAGCAACGGGATATGAAGGACAATTAAAGGTTTGTGATTTGGTTCGTACTCAAATTACAGATATCACAATAAAGGAAGCTTGGACGGGACCTGCACGATTGCAACTATTTGAGCATGCACTTGCACCGCTCGCAGATTTACCAGTCCTTGAGGTTGTTTCAGCTACACATATTTTGACTGATTTAACTTTAAATGCTGTACAGCCAGTTTATAATTTTCTGAATACGAAATAAAGAAAGGTGTGTTTAAGATGAGAGTTGCAGTTTTAGGAGCAGGTTCTTTAGGTACTATTATCGGGGCATTTATTGCAAAGGGCGGAGAAAACGTCGAATTAATTGACGTAAATCAAGCTCATGTCGACGCATTAAACAAATTTGGAGCGAAAATTGTAGGCACAACAGAATGTACTATACCAGTAAAAGCAGTTACACCAAAACAAATGTCAGGGACATATGATTTAGTCTTATTGCTTACGAAACAACTTTATAATCAATCCGTTATAAGTGAATTACTTCCTTTCCTAAATGAAACAAGCGTTGTTTGTTCGTTACAAAACGGAATTCCTGAGGGAAATATTGTTTCATTAGTTGGTAAAGAGCGAGTAGTGGGTGGCTCAGTTGAATTTGGCGCAACGTGGGTAGAACCAGGAGTTTCAAAACTTACTACAAACTTTGATACATTTAAGGAGCAGGCATTTGCAATCGGTGAACTTGATGGTTCAATGACTGAAAGAATTCAAAATATAAAATCTGTATTAGATCATGTAGGTGGCACAGTTATATCGGATAACCTTGTTGGAATAAAGTGGTCAAAATTAATGGTCAACGTAGCTCTTAGTGGTATGTCAGCAGCGCTTGGGGGTACGTACGGTGATGTACTCGATAATGAGTTTGGTGTTAAGAGTGCAGTGCATTTAGCGGATGAAACTATTAAGGTAGGTCACTCAAAAGGTATAAAATTTGCTTGTATGGGGGGCTTTGATATTTCATCTTTAGAAATAAAAAATGAATCTGATATTGCAGATAGAATGAATGTTTTTAGAACCATTTTCAAACCACAAGCACTATTAAAAGCGAGTATGTTACAAGACCTTGAAAAGCAAAGAGAAACAGAAATAGACTATATTAATGGAATCGTTCCTAACCAAGCGAAGCATTCAAGGATTTTAACACCATACAATGATTTAGTAGTAAAACTTGTGAAACAAGCAGAAGAAACGAAAAATATTCCGAATTTCGTTTTAAATATTCAATCATTTAAACAGCTAATTGAAAATAACAATTAAAATTTTGTCATAAAAAGAAACTTATGCAATTAATAACCGCTTCCCTAACTACCGTATAGGGAAGCGGTTATTAGTTATTTTCATTTTTTCATTTTGGGGTAATTCTGAATTGTTAAGTTGATGGGCATGTGGCGGTACCCCTTAATGTACTATTACGTACTTTGCGTTGTACTAAAAAGTACTGAAACAAACAACAAAAAAGAATCCTGCATAAGCAAGATTCTCACAAAAAATATGGTTATTCCTTTAGTCTAATTAGTAAAGAAGATGGAAGACGCCTTATCGTTCCAAGTTGATCCGACATAGCTGACATTGATACCGGATTGCACCCAGAATCTTGCCCCTCTGTAGTTACTATCCCAACACATAACTGTCCATTTATGATTGTAACCCGCCTTCAACGAAGAGATTCTGTCGTTCCAATATGAACCCACCGAGCTAATATTACTGGAAGTTCCGAAGTAATTCCCTCCGTAATTAGAATGTTGATAAAAATACGAATTATAATAAATAGCTTGGGCTATAATCGTATTGTTCTTAGTATCCTTTTGACGCTCAACAACAGCACTCTGCAAATGAGCATTTAAACGGTCTTGATTTGTAAACCCATAGACTACTCCTTCTGCTTTTGCAGTGTCATCGAAAACAAACTGAGTTACATTCTTTACATGCGAATCATCTTGTGCATATTTAACACCATCAATCATAACAGGCAAGTCTTTTAATTGAACCATATTCTCTGTTGAAGGCGTTTGTTTTGAAACTGAGGTTGATGTTGTAGCGGCAAAAGCAGTAATAGGAATGATCGTTAAGACAAAAGTCAGTAATGTAATAACTATTTTCTTCAAGAAAATCCCTCCTAGATGGATATCTTTCCCTATCCCCAAAAAAGGAAAATAGGCTTAGTTTATAAAGAATTTAAGTGTTACCTTAATTTTTTCATGTTCATCAATCAACTCCTTTATAAATATTATTTTTTAGTACTAACTGGTCGGTATTAATCAATTTATTATATGATGAAGAATGTGTTACTATTAACTAAATATTTAGTCTTTTAAAAAGGAGGTTGGGTTGCTATGGGAATTTATCATCAGAAACAATCAGAAAACACCATTAATAAATTAATGCAATCAGGAATTGAATTGTTTTCTAAGCAAGGCTATTCTAGTACAAGTGTTGATCAAATTGTGAAACATGCTGGTTACTCTAAAGGTGCTTTCTATACTCATTTTTCCAATAAAGAGGAGTTTTTGTTGAAACTGATAAAAGAAGGAATTGATTTTTATTTTGAAGATTTAAAGGAAGCTCTTACTCAAAAAGAGTGTGATTTACTAAATAAGTTTAAAGAACACTCTTTGCGTTTGGTAAATGAAGCTTATGAAAAAGGATCTTCTCCTATGCTTCTCCAAGGATGTATGATATCCAATCAATTACCTCTAATAAAAGAAAGGCTTATTCTTCAGATGGAAGAATGGAGATCATTCCTTACACATTTTTTTCAGAGAATGAAAGACGAAGGTATAATCGGAAGTCCATTAGATGCCAGAACTTTAGCAACAACAAGCATGGCTATTTTTAATGGATTTAATTTGCAACATTTTGTAGACAATCGAATTCAAATACAGGATATGCTGAATGTTTTTGTTGAACTACTTCAAATCCAAGAACCTAATAAAAAAGATGAATAAGAGTTATGATGTCTGAATGATAATTTATGAATACTCCATACATGTAAAGTTAACATAACACATCATTATCGGTATATTAAAAGGATCTTCTGATTGAAGATCCTTTTAGTTGTTTGTTCAATTAAAGCGCTCGATTGTTGAACTTTTAAAACTTAAAACGGTAACCGGTTAGATACTAAGTATCACCAAGAAGGTGGAGGCCATTCTCCAATTAATTGCCGAATCAGTGCTACTTGTCCGGTATGATAACTGTTGTGTGCCATAAGAGTGGCTAAAAGGTCACCACGAGTCCTTTTCAATCCCGCGTCTTTTAGTTCCTTTAAATCTTTTTTTGCTTCGTTTTCAGCTTCCTTTAGCCCTTTACTGAATAGAAAAAGAGTGTCACTCCACTCGGTTTTATATGACGGAGCTGTTTTATCAGGCCATGAGTCTTCGTCATGTTCTGGATGATTGGGCACCCTGCCTTTAAGGTAGGCAAGATAGAAATCTTGCCAGAAAATCATATGGTTTAGAATCTGCCACACTGAATATGGACAGTTTGAGGGTTTTTCCCCAGCCATCTCCCACCGTAAACCCTCAAACACCTCCAAGGGGTCAACATGAGCATTTTCCCCATGTAACCCGTTTTCAAAGAAATAAGATGACATAAGCATTCCCTCACTTTTACAAAAATTGAACAAACTTTTTTCACTCAACAAAATGACCAATTTTTTCGACCTTCCCACTGTTTCTCAGGCCTCTTGTACTTTTGCCAGGCGGTGAAATGGAAAAGTTAAAATTTTCTGTATTTTAATTTATTATAACAAATATTCAACAATCTGGCCCGATTGTTGAATATTGTGTAGAGATAATAAAGTCGTTTAATTTTATCTTTATAAAGCTAATACCCTTCCAACGATGAAATGATTGGAAGGGTATTAAAGTTATTTAATTTTTAATTGTATTCACAATTATTGTTATAAAACTGAATAATAAAGTTGTTTAACTCGAGAGTTTTTACGTTTAGCCCCCAATTATAAAGAAAATTTCCCACCATGATAACAATAGCAAGCTTCAGCTTTAAGATTTTTAACCTTTCTCAAAGACTGTTCTGCTCTCTCAACATTTAAACAAAAGTGTGTATTAGCAATGGCTAATTCATGATTCTCATGAACAGTTGCATCACCTGTAATTACACTTTTTAAACTTGGAAAATATAATGAAATATGCCCTGAAGTATGCCCTGGTGTTGCTACTACTCTACATTTGTTATCTAGAATCATATCACCATCATGTACCTTTTCATCAATTGAAACATGCTTCAAATTCATTAATTGCTGTATAAACCATTTACCAAATTCGATTTCTTCATTTGGCATATTTTCTAGCATTTTTTCAGCTTGAACCAATCTCTCTGACTTCATTTCACCACTAATGTATTTTGATTCAATTTCACTAGCTATAATGTTAATCCAAGGATACTTTTCTTTGAAATCATATAAGGAACCTATATGATCATCATC
>NZ_JBFPJI010000240.1:0-5127 GCF_040838205.1 Bacillus sp. S4 | reverse complement strand
CCTGTTGCTCCCGTTGCTCCCGTTGCTCCCGTTGCTCCCGTTGCTCCCGTTGGACCTGTTGGACCTGTTGGACCGAGCTTAGGAACTGTCCCATCGCAACTAAAACAGCATGAATCAACATGTACACCATTTGTATTATTACACCCACAGTATCCATTTGTATCATTACTCCATAAAGACATGTTGACCCCTCCTTCTTGTTCAATCTTTTAAGTACAGCCAACTAATTAGAAATATTTTTCTAATAAAAAATCAGTTTTTATTTTCCTTATCAACTACCCGATCTGGAACAAACCTTTTATAAACAAAGGTTTATTCCTTACATTCTAATAATTATTACATGCAATGCGCTCCCCTTTCGCTTGTACTTTCGCCTTCCTTCTTAAACGAATTTCCTCTCCTTCAGTCTTGATACACATCTGCATTTCAATACGATATATCAAAATCCATATAAATCGTTATTTTTCGTCGAAATTTTAAAAAAATATTGACACTTAAAATATCCTCATAGTATGATTTTGTTGTTGTAATTGATAACGATTTTCAATATCGTACATTGCAAATAAAATAATTTATTTGGGGGCATAAGATGAAGAAAATTCTTAGCATTTTCATGGTAGTTCTTCTATTCGTTGTCGGATGCGGACAACAGAAAGAGGAGAAAAAAGAAACAAAGGCGGACAATAAAAATCAAGCTATAACAATTAAACATGCTGAAGGGGAAACAAAGTTAGATAAACCAGCGAAAAAAGTTGTTGTACTTGAGTGGGTATATGCAGAAGACTTATTAGCACTTGGTGTTCAGCCAGTAGGGATGGCAGACATTAAGAATTATAATAAATGGGTAAATACAGAAACAAAACCAAGTAAAGATGTTGTAGATGTAGGAACACGTCAACAACCAAACTTAGAAGAAATTAGCCGTCTAAAACCAGATTTAATCATTACAGCTTCATTCCGTAGTAAAGCGATTAAAAATGAATTAGAACAAATTGCACCAACAGTTATGTTCGATCCATCAACAAGCAATAACGATCACTTTACTGAAATGACAGAAACATTTAAACAAATTGCAAAAGCAGTTGGAAAAGAAGAAGAAGGTAAAAAAGTATTAGCTGATATGGATAAAACATTTGCTGATGCAAAAGCAAAAATTGACAAAGCAGGCTTAAAAGATAAAAACATCGCAATGACACAAGCATTTACAGCTAAGAACGTACCAACATTCCGTATCTTAACTGACAATTCTACAGCTTTACAAGTTACAAAAAAATTAGGTTTAACAAATACTTTTGAACCAGGTAAATCTGAGCCAGACGGTTTCAAGCAAACCACTGTAGAATCATTACAAAGTGTACAAGATTCAAACTTCATTTACATTGTAGCGGATGACGATAACATTTTTGACACTCAACTAAAAGGCAACCCTGCTTGGGAAGAATTAAAGTTCAAAAAAGAAAACAAAATGTATAAATTAAAAGGCGACACTTGGATTTTCGGTGGTCCTGAGTCTGCAAAATCTTTAGCAACACAAGTAGCAGATGTAATGACAGCGAAGAAGTGATTACACGATGAATAGCTTACAACATACACTTCGAGCAAGTCTTGTATTCGGAGGAGGAGCAGCTCTCTTGCTCCTCCTTTTCTTTATTCATATCGGGCAAGGACAAGCAAACATTTCCTACAGTATGATTATCGATGCTCTTATCTCACCGAATCAATCGCTAGAGCATCAAACTTTAATCATGCTTCGACTCCCTAGAGCTGTAATAGCCATTTTAGCTGGAGGTGCTCTTGCTGCATCTGGAGTCATTTTGCAAACTTTAACGAAAAATCCACTTGCTGAATCAAGTACAATGGGAATTCATTCAGGTGCATATTTCTTTCTAGTAGCGGCTACAATTTTCTTACCGAAAGGTTTGCAAATTAACTCCCTTCTTTTCACATTTATCGGTGGTGCAATTACTGCTTTATTTGTATACCGTATTTCTGGTGGAAAAAAGGGAACCCCACTTAGAATGGCACTAGCTGGTATGGTCGTTACATTAATGCTTTCTGCCTTTACCGGAACGATGCAGCTTTTCTATGAAAATGAAACAGCTGGTTTATTTTTATGGGGAGCTGGATCTCTTATTCAAAATAACTGGGATGGCGTTCAATTCACTTTTCCATTTATTGTTATTTCTTTCCTAGTTTTACTATTCATGTCACGTAAGCTTAATATCCTCTTACTCGGCGATGATGTAGCTGTTTCACTTGGAGAGAAAACAGCAGTAACACGGTTTATCGCGTTCATCGCTGCAATTTTTTTAACAGCAGTAATTGTAACTGTTGTTGGACCGATTGGCTTTGTCGGCTTAGTCGCACCACATTTAATGCGCCTTATTGGTTACCGTCAACACTTTACACTTCTTCTCTCCTCTTTCTTATGGGGAGCAATATTATTGCTAGGAGCAGACGTTGTTGGTAGATTAATAGATCCAACTGGTGCCGAACTTCCTGTCGGAGCAGTTACAGCAATGATTGGATCACCTTGGCTTATTTATTTAGTGTATCGAATGATGAAATCGAAACAATATATGAATGATAATGGAGCTAATGCAGCTGGAGCTAGTTCTCGCTATTACTCTTATAAAAAGGTAATCATTATATCTATCATACTTTGTATTGTTACGATTTCTCTTGGCGTTGCAATCGGTAGCAACTCTTATATCGAAAGCATTACAAATGTCATAACAGGACAATTAACACAATTTGATAAAAATATGATGATGAATCTTCGTTTACCAAGAATGCTCGTTGCCGCTATTGCCGGAGCATGTCTTGCGATAAGCGGACTTGTTTTCCAAGGCATATTACGAAATCCACTTGCTGATCCATCTATTATCGGAATTTCGTCTGGAGCAGGTGTTGGTGCTTTAACCATTATGTATGTCTTCCCTGCACTTCCTGGTTTCTTCCTACCAATTGGTGCATTTATTGGTGGACTACTTGCAGTTGGAATTGTCCTCTTCTTCTCATGGAAATCAGGATTTAGCCCAACAGCTCTCGCTTTAATAGGGATTGGAATTTCAGCACTTGGATCAGCGATTATTCAAATCTTTATCGTTAAAGCGAATTTGAATGTGGCTGCTGCTTTAACATGGTTGTCAGGTAGTACTTATGCAAGAGGATGGAATCACTTAGAAAATATCATTCTATATCCATCGCTGATTCTTGTGCTAATTATCTTTTTCTTAATGAAACAACTTGATGTTCTCGTACTTGGAGACGATTTAGCAACCGGACTCGGGCAACCAGTAAATAAAACGCGCCTTGCTCTAATTGTATTAGCGACACTACTTGCATCAGTCAATATCGCTGCTGTCGGTACTATCGCCTTTTTAGGCCTTGTTGCACCGCACTTAGCGCGAATCGTTGTTGGCATGAATCATCAAAGACTATTCGTTTGTTCAGCACTGTTTGGAGCAATCCTGCTTTCCATTGCTGACTTACTCGGACGAACAATTGCATATCCGAAAGAAATTCCTTCTGGGCTTGTTGTTGCTGTACTTGGAGCTCCGTATTTCTTATGGTTAATGAGGAAAAGTGGGAAGAAAGTTAATTAAAAAGGAGGCTTCTTGTATTGGAAGCCTCCTTTTTTTATTATTCATTTTCATAGCTTAACAGGAAACTAACTGTTTTTCACGAATTTAACCCATGAACATAACTAGGAGGGATAACATGTACCAAACAATTGAAGGCTTTTTACAATCATGGAAATATGAAGCTGAGTCTACTCAAAAGATGCTCGATGCATTAACAGATGAATCTTTGTCACAAGAAATTGCACCTGAACACTGGACGTTAGGAAGAGTTGCTTGGCATATCGTTACTGCAATTCCTGTTATTCTATCAGGGACAGGGTTAAAGTTTGAAGGTGAAACAAAGGATTATCCTGTTCCAACTTCTGCGAAAACAATTGCAGATGAGTACCGTAAAGTAAATGCAGCTTTTGTTGAGGCACTTCAAAGCGAATGGACTGATAAAGACTTAGCTACTATTAATGACTTCTTTGGTCGTCCTATGCCGAATTCTATATTTTTAATGACACTCATTAATCATCAAAATCACCACCGCGGGCAGATGACTGTTTTAATGCGTCAAGCAGGATTAAAAGTTCCTGGCGTATACGGTCCTTCGAAAGAAGAATGGGCTGCAGCTGGAATGGAAGCTCCAAAAATGTAATGACAGAAAAAGACAAGGTGTCCTATCACCTTGTCTTTTTCTGTCACTTGTTTCATGTGAAACTATTTTTTGCTAAATGGTTGTTTTATGGAAAAAATAAGTTAAAATGAATACATATTATGAGGAGGGGCAACCAAATTGAATACAAAAAATAAAAAAATAGCTATGGGAACTGTTTTACTAACTTCTATTATTGGAGTTATCAGTGTATCTCTTTACTTCACAAGTTATGGTACCCCTTGGGAAAAACAAACAGCAATTGCCGAATCAAAAAGTTATATTACAAAATACTTCAATCTAAATGCGAAAGTTAAGAATACTTCTTACGATTCTAAAATGGATAGCTATGCAATCTCCTTTGAAACAAATGAAGATGGAGAGTTTACTATCGAATATAAAAGTCCTAATAACTTTAACATTTCTCCAGGAGTGCAAGAGTATTTAAGCAAACACTACAAATTTACAGAGTAGTAACGAAGCATACATATACAAAAAAAGAGTTGGTGTAACGCCAACTCTTTTTTCTTATTCTTGTCATACTGTTACATCTTCCTTCTCTATATTTTTAATTCCGTAATATGCAATCGTAACTCCAATAGCTGCAAATGCTAGTTGAAGTGGCAGAAAAGTTGCTATAGGAAACATTGGGTTGTTATTAATTGCGATTAGCACAACGATAATAGATGAAACAATGGTAGTTGGCACTGAACGTTTACGCATTCCGAAGTATAATGGGATTAAACTCATTCCCGCAGTTGCAATTGTTAAAGGAACCAGTTTTATCCCTTCTTGCATCAATTGATCTACTGTGAATGGATTAGGAAGAATCGAAAAATAACTATCTATTCCAAAGAAAATTCCTACTACAAAAATATTAGATAAAATAACTGTTATGAATGT
>NZ_JBFPJI010000017.1:0-36136 GCF_040838205.1 Bacillus sp. S4 | reverse complement strand
GTTATAACGGATTTTTTAGGAATTTAAAATTTATAAATCTTAAATTATTTTTTTGGGATAATTTTTTATCTAACTAAGTTATATTGAAGTAGAGGTGAACCATCGGTGAAGCAGGTGTTGGTAATTAAGAATGAACGGTCTTTTGCAAAGAAAATCGTAAGCGGTCTAACGCAAGAAGGCTATTTCATTTTAAAACTTCACAATGAAAACCAAGGTTTAAATATAATATATGAACAAGATTGGGATATTATCATATTGGATTGGGATTCATTAAGTATACCCGGACCAGAAATTTGCAGACAAATACGACTTGTTAAAACGACACCGATCATTATTGTGACCGGCAATATTTCTAGTAAGGATTGCATAGCAGGGTTACAAGCAGGAGCAGATGATTATATAAGAAAACCATTTGTGAAAGAAGAATTAGTAGCAAGGGTTCAAGCTATTTTAAGGAGAAGTGACTGTATCCAGCAAAATGAGACAAACTTTTTTCAGTTTAAAGATCTCTTTGTTGATGCATCTAGCAATATTGTGAAAAAAGGTGGTAAAAATCTCTCGCTTACTAAGCGCGAGTATGATTTACTTGTATTTTTAATCAAGAATAAAAATACAATATTGAGCCGTGAAATGCTTTTGAATCAGGTTTGGGGATTTAACGTAGTAGTAAATCCAAATGTAGTAGACTTATATATTGGGTATGTAAGAAAAAAGTTAAAGTGCGAGAAGAAAGACAGGTATATTCAAACGATACATGGCAGGGGCTATTCAATGATTGAATGATAAAAATAAGATAATAGGTAAAGTACAGTTTGTCATAATAAACAATATCCAGCATAATAGAAAAACGAGTAAACTATTTCATTCAGTTTTACTCGTTTTTTTCTATGAAATCTGATAATCAAATAGTTTCTGTGAAATATTAAAAGACGGAAACTATAAAAAGAAGATTGCTATCAGGCAATGGATTATGAAAAAATTAGCTATTAATGGGCATTTTTTTTGCAGTAGAAATCATGGTTTATAAGGTGCCAATCTATTGGTTAGTACGTGTGGGGGATGACTCTGGTGCGCATTAGTTGAGACCGTATCTAATTTATGTTTAATTTTATTAACTCACATCATTCACAAGATTTTCACATAATTAATGACTATACTAATTAACAGGATGTTCAAATGAAAATGATTATCAATAGCGGTTTAGGTGAATAAAAGTTACTATCTAATTCAATCTATGGACGTCATCATTTTCGAAATAAATCACATTATAAGGAGTATATTTATGAAAAAATCTATGCTTTTAAAATTAGTGAGTATTCTAGCAGTTTTCACTTTAATGTTAGTAGCTTGCTCAGATTCAAGTAAGGAAACTTCAAAGGCTAATAAAGGTAATAGTAGTGATAAGCCAAAGACGGTTGAAATCACTGATGCTCATGGAACTGTTAAAGTCCCTGTAAATCCAAAGAATGTAGTTGCTTTAGATAATAGAACTTTTGAAACTTTAGCTGATTGGGGAATTAAATTAGCGGCAGCTCCAAAGGATGTAATGCCTGCAGATTCAGCATATGTAAAGGATAATAAAGTTCAAAATATTGGAAATCACCGCGAACCAAATCTTGAAATTATAGCAGCTGCAAACCCTGAACTTGTAATCGTTGGTCAAAGATTTGCTGGCCATTACGAAGAAATCAAAAAATTAGTGCCAAATGCAGCTGTTATTGATCTTAATGTTGATGTTTCTGAGAAATCTACTACGCCTGGGAAAAATTTAGTAGATGGACTTAAAAGTTCTACAATTACTTTAGGAAAAATCTTTGATAAAGATAAAGAAGCTAAACAATTAGTAGCTGATTTTGATAAATCTATTGAAACTGCAAAATCTGCTTATAATGGAAAAGATAAAGTTATGAGTGTTATTGTTACTGGTGGGAATATTGGTTTTGCTGCTCCTCACTCTGGTCGTGTTTGGGGACCAATGTATGAAATTTTCGGTTGGGTTCCAGCACTAGAAGTTTCAAATTCTACTGCAGGTCATAAAGGTGATGACGTTTCTGTTGAAGCTATTGCACAAACAAATCCTGATTGGCTTTTCGTATTAGATCGTGATGCTGCAACATCTGATGCAGCTACTTCAGCTCCTGCTAAAGATGTTATTTCTAAATCACCTGCTCTTCAAAACACAACTGCTGTTTCTAAAAAACAGGTTGTTTATGCACCAGAAGATACTTACACAAATGAATCAATTCAGACTTACATAGAGTTATTTGGTAATATTGCAAAAACTTTAGCTAAGTAGTGTAAAGGAGTACGAAAAAGTGTCAAAAAATATAATTTCTAGGGTTGAGAATACTTCTCAACCCCAGTTTTATAATCACAATAAATTATGGACAAAACCTTTTATAATAGCGATTATAGTTGTTATAATTTTAGGGATTATATCACTGTTTACTGGAGTTTATGATATACGCGGACAAGAGGACGGAATGGAGATGTTTTTCATAACTCGTGTTCCGAGAACAGTTGCATTAATGCTTACTGGTGCTGCAATGGCGATGGCAGGGCTCGTAATGCAATTAATTACACAGAATCGTTTTGTTGAACCTACTACAACGGGGACTATTGAATGGTCAGGCTTAGGCCTGCTTTTTGTATATTTATTATTTCCTGCCCCGACGTTAGTTCAAAGAATGACTGGTGCAATCATTTTTTCTTTTATAGGAACTATGATTTTCTTTCTATTTTTAAGAAGAGTTAAGCTTCGGTCGTCTTTAATTGTCCCGATTATTGGATTGATGCTTGGAGCAGTCATTTCTGCAGTGTCTACTTTTTTGGGACTCCTTTTTCAAATGACGCAAAGTATTGAAACTTGGTTTGTAGGTTCATTTGCTACCGTTCAGGTGGGCAGGTATGAATATTTATGGCTGATTGTTATCATTACTTTGCTTATTTTTATGTATGCTAATAGATTGACTTTAGCTGGACTAGGAGAAGATGTCGCAACAAGCCTTGGAGTTAATTACAATAGAATTGTTCTTTTTGGGACTGGCCTTATCTCTGTTGCAGTTGGAATTGTTGCAGCTGTTATTGGAAACTTACCTTTCTTGGGATTAATTGTTCCAAATATTGTTTCAATGTTTAGAGGTGATGATCTTAGGAGTAATTTACCTTGGGTATGTGTGATCGGAATGGGGACAATAACTGCCTGTGACATCATTTCTCGAACAATTATAAAGCCTTTTGAAGTACCTGTTTCTTTAATACTTGCAACAGTGGGAGCAGTCGTATTTATTACTATTTTATTGAGGCAAAGAAAACCAAGGAGGCTGCGATGATCACATTAGACTATAGAAATAAAGAAAATGTCGAAATCGATTCTAGCCTTCATAATGAAAATAGATCAGCTAGTGCTTTTCGTTCTAAGAAGGAAGCAAGACGTTATTGGATTGTACTGATAACATTGATTGCTTTAGGTCTTCTTTCTTCATATGGACTTTTAGTTTATAACAATCCAGTTCCGATAGATTCACCTTCTTTTATCCCAGTTGTTAAGAGAAGGATAGTAGCTATTGTTGCAATGATTATTGCTGCAGTTTGCCATAGCTTGTCGACAGTTGCTTTCCAATCTATTACGAATAATAAGATTATTACTCCTTCGCTTTTAGGTTTCGAATCACTTTATTCAGCAATTCAAACGAGTACAATATTCTTCTTTGGTGCTAGTGCATTGATAAATTTTAATGGAATTGGATCATTTTTATTTCAAGTCGTTGTTATGGTCTTCATGAGTTTGATACTTTATGGATGGTTACTTTCCGGTAAATACGGGAATTTACAACTTATGCTTTTAGTTGGAATTATTATTGGTACCGGGCTAAATTCTGTGTCAACTTTCATGAGGAAACTACTTGCGCCTTCAGAATTTGATATTTTACAAGCGAGATTATTTGGTTCTGTTAATCATGCAGATCCTGCATATTTTCCTATTGTAATTCCTATGATCATAATTGTAGCAGTATTAATTTTTGCACATTCTAAGAATTTGAATGTTTTGTCACTAGGAAAGGATGTTGCTACTTCTTTTGGAGTTAAATATCAACCTAGTGTAATTTATACGCTTGTATTAGTAGCTATTTTGATGTCCATTTCAACAGCTCTGATTGGACCACTTACTTTCTACGGCTTTTTAGTAGCAACTTTGAGTTATCAGGCGGCGTCAACGTATGATCATAGATATATTTTTCCAATGGCTTTTGCAATAGGATTTTTAATAATGACGAGTGCATACTTTTTAATGTATCATGTATTCCATGCTCAAGGTGTAGTTTCAGTTATTATCGAATTATTTGGTGGAATAATATTCTTAACTATAGTTTTAAGGAAGAGGGCTTTATGATAAAAATTGATAATGTTAAAAAGTTCTATACTGATAAGGTAAAAATAGGACCTTTGGATATTGAAATACCAAAAGCGGGCTTTACTTCTTTAATTGGACCAAATGGAGCTGGAAAGTCAACGACACTTTTGATGATTGGCAGACTTTTAGATATGGATGAAGGCCAAATTCAGGTAGCAAATATGGATGTTTCTGAATCCAAATCAAAAGACTTAGCAAAAGTTTTGACTATATTGCGACAAGAAAATCATTTTGTAACTAGGCTTACTGTTAGACAACTAGTTGGATTTGGGCGCTTTCCTTATTCAAAGGGAAGGTTAACTAAAGAAGATGAGGTTATTATTTCTAAATATATCGATTTCCTAGATTTAACTAATTTAGAGAATAGATATTTAGATGAGCTTTCTGGTGGTCAAAGACAAAGGGCATATGTAGCGATGGTATTGTGCCAAGAGACTGAATATGTACTTTTGGACGAGCCTCTGAACAACCTTGATGTTGCTCGTTCTGTTCAAATGATGGAGCATTTGAGACGTGCGGCTAATGAATTTGGAAGAACAATTTTGACTGTTATGCATGACATAAATTTTGCAGCCAAATATTCTGATAAAATTTGTGCTATGAAAGATGGACAAATTGCTGCTTTTGGAACAGTAGAAGAGGTTATGGACCCGGAAATTTTGACAGATATTTTTGAAACAAAAATAGAAATTATCAATGGTCCTTATGGGCCAATCGCTGTTTATTAGTTACAAAATGTGAAAAATGAGTATGTCAAAAAATACTGTAGCTTGTGTAAATCATGCCTGCTACTCTAGTTGAAGTTGCTGTCTGTATTTTATAGGCAGCAGCTTTTTTTAATGCGGTTGCCCATGATAACTCTTAATATTTCTGGCTGCTCGTAACAGTCCTACATGTATTTCATTACTTCCGGTCCTGCGATGCTTCCAACAATAAACTTGTAAATTACTCATGAAATGCAAAGGAACGCTTCGCATTTTCAAGTATTTACCAAACGAAAAATTTATCTCTGTATAACTTTTTATAAGAATTCAGCTTGTTTTTTTGTATGTAATATTGCATATAAGAGTGTATTGATAAAAGTGTAAGGGGTCACTATAATGAGGGCATAAAGATAAATCACATTTTCGTAGCAATAAAAAAGGAGGAAATAATATGGAAATCGCAATGGCAGTTTTGAAATTTGTAGGTGGCGTAATCCCGTTAATTCAAGAACTTTTGAAAGCATTTATGTAGGTTTATTAGTTAGCTAGCATTTATCAATCATTATCATATCTTACTAAAAAAAGAACGGGGTGATTTTTCTGAATATTAAGAAAAACACTAAAAGAAGAAAGTTCCTTGCGTGTTTATTAGTTAGTCTATGCACTATTAATTATTCATCTATTTCCTTCGCAGAAACACAAGCAGGTAATACAACTGATGTAACCAAAAATGCTAGTGGCATTGATACTGGTATAGCAAATCTTAAATATAATAATCAAGGGGTTTTAGCTGTAAATGGTGATAAAGTAGAGAGTTTTGTTCCGAAAGAAAGTATCAATTCAAATGGTAAATTTGTAGTAGTGGAACGCGAGAAAAAATCACTTACAACTTCACCAGTCGATATTTCGATTATTGATTCTGTGGCGAATCGTACGTATCCAGGAGCGGTACAACTTGCAAATAAAGCTTTTGCAGACAATCAACCTAGTTTATTAGTGGCTAAGAGAAAGCCTTTAAATATTAGTATAGACTTACCTGGCATGAGAAAAGAAAATACAATTACTGTCCAGAATCCGACATATGGTAATGTGGCTGGAGCAGTAGATGATTTAGTATCTACTTGGAATGAAAAGTATTCTAAAACACATACGTTACCCGCAAGAATGCAGTATACAGAATCTATGGTTTATAGTAAATCACAAATCGCAAGTGCCCTTAACGTTAACGCCAAATATCTTGATAACAGTCTAAACATTGATTTTAATGCGGTTGCAAATGGAGAGAAAAAAGTGATGGTAGCGGCATATAAGCAAATATTTTATACCGTAAGTGCTGAACTACCTAACAATCCATCCGATCTTTTTGATAATAGTGTTACTTTTGGTGAGTTAACTCGTAAAGGTGTAAGTAATTCGGCTCCACCTGTTATGGTCTCAAATGTAGCTTATGGTAGAACTGTTTATGTAAAATTAGAAACAACATCTAAGAGCAAAGATGTACAAGCTGCTTTTAAAGCCTTACTTAAGAATAACAGCGTCGAAACGAATGGACAGTACAAAGATATTTTTGAAGAAAGTACCTTTACTGCTGTAGTATTAGGCGGAGATGCGAAAGAGCATAACAAGGTTGTTACTAAAGATTTCAATGAAATCCGAAATATCATTAAAGATAATGCTGAATTAAGTCTTAAAAATCCAGCATACCCAATTTCATATACAAGTACTTTTTTAAAAGATAATGCAACTGCTGCTGTTCATAACAATACAGATTATATCGAGACGACAACTACAGAATATTCAAGTGCTAAAATGACACTGGATCATTACGGTGCTTACGTTGCGCAATTTGATGTATCTTGGGATGAATTCACATTTGATCAAAATGGTAAAGAAGTACTAACACATAAAACATGGGATGGTAGCGGCAAAGACAAAACGGCTCATTACTCTACAGTTATCCCTCTTCCACCAAATTCAAAAAATATAAAAATCGTAGCAAGAGAATGTACTGGTCTTGCATGGGAATGGTGGAGAACAATTATTAATGAACAAAATGTTCCATTAACAAATGAAATAAAAGTTTCAATTGGAGGAACAACATTATACCCAACTGCTAGTATTAGTCATTAGGTATAAAAAGGCGCCCTGTAAGCAGGGCGCTTTTTTACTTAGTCACAAATTTTACTCTTTCCAAAACTGTTCCAATAGAATGACAAGCATGGTACCCACAAGTAATCCATTACTTAAAACATATTGTAAGGAAGAAGGAATTCCGCTAAACGCACTTTCTGGAAGAAACATTATTCCCAAACTGATTAATAATGAAATTCCTAATATAGTTAATCGGCGTTGATTTAATTCTTCACGTAAAATGGATTGAAATGAAATGCCTATTACTTGGACAAATGTTGCTAAAAGTGCAGCATTAGCAATAGGGCCTGGAAGTAAGGATATAAAGCTTACAATTGAGGGAATAAAAGAAATTCCTGCTAATATGAGACTTGCTATAAGGAACGACTTCACTTTTCTTTGTCCTGTTAGTTGAATAAATCCTGCTGATGCAGGTAATGGTACAATTCCAATTGTCGAGAACAACGACGAGATAATATGTGATATACCTCCGGCCCACACGCTGCGGTTCAGTGTTTGCTTTTCATTTTCTTTAGATAATGGAGCCACTTGTTTTACAGCCGAAATAGCAGCAATCGTATTTGCAACTAAAAGAAATGTAAATAAAGTTGCAGTTAGAGCCATTCCGATATCGAATCTAGGTGTGCCCCAAGAAAATAGCTCTGGTAACTTAACTAACGGTGTGTGTGAAGGCATATGAGATGATTTTCCTAATACAGCATACAAAAGCCAACCACATGAAATGCCAAGTAACACAGCATAACTTTTCATCCACCCTTTCCCTTTAATTGATAAGAAAGTAATAAGGGCAAAAACAAAGAGCGCAATAGCAGCCGTTGTATAATCAGGATGAGTTACAGCTCCTTGTAATCCCATCATTCCTTTTAGTAACACACCACTAAGCTGAAGAGATAATATTAAAAGAAAAGTTCCTGTAACCAAGGGTGTAAATAAACGTAGAATTCGATGAACAAGCCCTGTTATACCAAGGACGAAGAGTAATATACCTGCAATAATTAATCCGCCTTCTAAAAGTTGTAATACATCCTTTGCACTTTGTCCCTGATGCATAGCGACTTGTCCCAATATGACAAATATACTTACCCATGAACCGGCTGGCCCATCCGCTATGGGATAGCGATGCCCAAACCATGCTTGTATAAATGAACTTACTCCTACAACTAAAAAAGTTCGTTGCATTAATGTTGAGATATCTTCTATTGACAAATGGAATATGCCACCAATAATGATAGGCAATGCAATTGCATTTGCTAATAAAAACACAAACCACTGTAGAATACTAAAGCTCGTATCGACGTATTTTTTATTCATATTATTCTCCCTTGTATAAAAAGAATCTCATAGTAAAAATCCATCCTTTCTACACAGCTAGATTAAAAAGGATGGATTTTGTAAATCTATAAAATTACTTTAATTATATAGATAGATTTTTAATTAATTACCATGTACGGAACGGTAAGAATTTCCCGTTAAGTGTAATCACGATACGAGGGTCGCCACCTTTTGGATCTTCTTGTGTGTCCACACCTAGATTGAAGTTAATTGCACTCATTACACCTTCGCCAGCTTTTTCTAGGATTAATTCTCTAAGAGTTGGTGCGTATTGTAACATCATTTCATATAATCGATATAAGATTGGGTCAGTAGGAGGCATTTGCATTACTTGACCTCTAAGTGGAACTACTGTTAATGCTTGAACTACTTCTTCATCTAATTCTAATAGTTTACCGATTTTTTCTGCTTCTGAACGTGTCATTGTAGCTTGTCCTAATAACGCTGTTACAACCCAAGTCTCAGAGTTTTCACTTACCTTTGAAATTTCTTCCCATGTTAAACCTTTTGCAATTTTTGCTTCCATAATTTTTTGCGTAGCTTCTTGTCTATTCATATCTAATAACTTCCTTCCATTTAAGTAATAATAATTAATTTTTCATACCATTTAATGCTTTATATCCATCAACTACTAAATCTAATTTACCTGTGTGAGGATCAATAACTAAACCATGTACAGGAACATCTTTTGGAATAAGTGGATGATTTTTTACTAAATCAACATTAGCTTGAGTTGAATCGCAGACATCATCGAATCCAAATAACCATTTTTCAAGGTCAACACCAGCATATTCAATCGCTGATAAAATTTCTGGTGAAGCTACTCCACGATCTAATATTTTTTGAAGTGTTCCTTTTGGATTAGTTTGACTCGCACCACATCTATGGTGTCCGATAAGGAAGATTTCATCTGCATTTAAATCATATACTGATGCTACAACACTTTGCATAACACTATCGAAAGGAGAAGCAATCTTACCACCTGCATTTCTGATAACTTTTGCATCACCATCGTGTATATCTAAAGCTTTTGGAAGTAGCTCAATTAAGCGAGCATCCATGCAAGAAACAACAACCATACTTTTTTTAGGCATTTTTGTCGCTTCAAGAGAAGCGTATTCCTTATTTTCTACAAATTGTTCATTGAACGATAGAATATCTTGTAATAACATATTTGTAACCTCCTTTAAATCTAGATGTATTTTTTTGTTACGTCCTCTATGTTATAAGTGAATATAACTGATAAATAATGTGATGTAAGAGGATAAACTAAGTATAGTGAATTGTATCGATAAGCAGAATAAGTTGGCGAAACACTTTCGGGCTTTCTACTTTCACGGTGAAAGGATTGGTTTATATCATTGATCAAACAGATTTTGAGATACTGAAATTATTAGGAGAAAACTCAAGAATACAATGGAAAGAACTTGGTCAGAAAATACATATGACGGGGCAGGCTGTAGGAAATCGAATTCGGAGATTAGAGGATTTAGGGATTATTGAACAATATACAATTGCAATAAACCGAATCAAATTAGGACAAATAGTGACTGCATTTGTTACTTTGTTTGTAACAACAGTTAATCATCAAGAGTTTATGAATTTCTTTCAAGGAGAAGAAGGAATTTCTGAAGTGCATCGTATAAGTGGTGAGGGATGTTATTTATTAAAAACACATTTTGCTTCTAATGAAGAATTGGATAACTTTCTGGGGCGACTATTAAAGTACGGGAATTATCGTGTTAACCTATCGATAGGAAAGTTAAAATAAGATTTCTTTTTTTGAGGTTATAGTAACATTATTTGCTAATCCCTATTTGTATAGAGATAATAAAGTCGTTTGATTTTTATCCCGCATTAACGGGCGAGTTAAAACGATTGGTCACTGGTATTACGCAAAAAATGCTTACTGAGCAATTGAAAGAGCTTGAAAAAGATGGGCTTGTGTCTAGAAAAGTATACAATCAAGTACCACCGAAAGTTGGGTATTCTCTTACGAAACAGGGACAATCATTAAAAGAAGTTTTAAAAGTACTTTGCGATTGGGGAAGCGACTATATTAAGCAAAGATATCCTAATGGTGAAGTGCTAGTGAAAGAGGACGATCATATTTGATTTAACACTCCTATAATTGTAAGTTTGTTATAATGAACAAGTACTTACACGAAAGGGAGTCTAAAGTGAAAATGAAATCATTTAATATCGATCATTATATAGCTAGCGTTTTACAGTGGATATTGAATATAGCGTTAATCATATTATCAATTGTCTTATCTATCTTTTTAATTAACGAGACGATTACTTTTATTCAATACATATTTTCAGCGAAGAAATACACACCGTATAAATTAGTTGAAAGCATCATTGTCTACTTCTTATACTTCGAGTTTATCGCATTAATTATTAAGTATTTTAAATCGAACTATCATTTTCCATTACGGTATTTTATTTATATCGGGATTACGGCTTTAATTCGATTAATTATCGTGTCTCACGATGAACCGATGGAGACGTTGTTATATGCAGGGTCTATTCTTGTTTTAGTCATTGCTTTATACATATCCAATATGAGGGATTTGAAGAAAGAGTAGTAGTGCAGACTTTTGTTTGCACTATTTTTACATCTTGACCTTCAAGTTACTTGAAAGTTTACAATGTAAGTAGGGCGTTTGAAATCTAAAAAAAATGAGAAATTAAGTGAAGAGGTTATTTTACTTGGAGGTTATAGAAATGAGTAAGGAATTGAAATTACGTCCTTTAGAACGAGAAGATTTAAAGTTTGTACACGAACTTAATAATAATGCACATATTATGTCGTATTGGTTTGAAGAACCGTATGAGGCATTTGTGGAGCTGCAGGATTTATATGATAAACATATACATGATCAAAGTGAGCGCCGATTTATCGTTGAGAAAGATAATGAGATGGTTGGATTGGTCGAATTAGTAGAAATCGATTATATTCACCGTAGAACTGAATTCCAAATTATTATTGATCCGAGTTACCAAGGTTACGGTTATGCAGCTGATGCAACGCGTTTAGCAATGGATTACGCTTTTTCCGTATTAAATATGCATAAAATATATTTAGTTGTCGATAAAGAGAATGAAAAAGCTGTACACGTTTATAAAAAGGTCGGATTTATAGTAGAAGGTGAGTTGCAAGATGAGTTCTTCGTTGATGGCAACTACCATAATGCGATAAGAATGTGTATGTTCCAAAAAGAATATTTTAGAGTAAAAAGACTATAGACAATGATTGTCTATAGTCTTTTTTGTTATTTAAAACAACAACTATTTATTGTAAAACGATAAATAGTTGTTGACCTATAATGCGGTGGGGCTTATTATGAGGATAGCAAAAGGAATGCGGAAAAATTAATTATGAAATTAAAGGAGAATATATTATGAAAAATAAATTTTTATTAGCTATCGTACTAATATCGTTAGGAGTTACCTGTTTATTAATGCACGGTACAACTAGTAAAGTGGCGGATAATGGGCTTCTTGTAGAACCTTTCTTTTTCCTAGTACCAGTAAGCTACCTATTGTTCTTTAGTGGTATTGGTGTGTTGCTAGTTGGATTTATCACTTCAAAGTTGAAAAAACAGCAATAGATAAATGCTGTTAGTTCAGGAGGGGATTTTTGTGAAACAAAAAGAATTGTCATTATGGTTAAAGTTAATTATCATTCTTTGCGGATGTTTTGGTTTATTGTTCTGCATATATATTGGGCCAGAAACGGGAAGAGCGGTATTGTTAGTTTCAGAAAATTTGAAGGGACTATATAAGCCATTCGTACTGTTCATTTGGATCACAGGAATTCCATTTTTTAGCGCTTTATTTTTAGGATGGAAAATATGTTCAGATATTGCCTCACACAAAGCCTTTACTGTAAAAAATGCGAATCAATTAAAGAGGATTAGTATTTTATCTATGACTGAAGGTGTTTTATATATCGGAGCATTACTATATATTTTCACAGCTGGAAGTTATCATACGAGCATTTTAGTTATTCTATTACTTATTTTATTCTTCTCAGTCGTTATATCTATTTTTACTTCCTTACTTTCTCATTTAATTAGAAAAGCAAGTGAAATAAAAGATGATAACGACTTAACGATTTGAGGTGCTCTGTTATGACGATTGTAGTAAATCTCGATGTAATGTTAGCGAAAAGAAAAATGAGTGTGACAGAGTTATCCGAGAAATTAGGAATTACAATGGCGAATGTCTCGATATTAAAAAATGGAAAAGCAAAAGCAATTAAATTCTCAACTTTAGAGAAGATATGTGAAGCTTTAGAGTGTCAGCCAGGTGACATTTTAGAGTATAAAAAGGAGGAATTATGATGAAGAAAAAATATTTATTAGCTTCTAGTCCGATATTTTTAGGCGTGTTATGTATACTTATGTTTAATATAATTGGTTCCGAAGTGAAGCCAGATGGAACTTTAGTCGAACCATTTTTCGTAATTCCATTAGCTTATTTATTTGTTTTTACTGGAATTATTGTGATTTTACTCGTGGCTGTTTTCTCGATGTTTCGAAAAAAGCAAGCGCGATAAAACACTTACTATGAAATAGAGACATATGATATGGAAGAAAAATAAAAAGTGAGCTGAATAATGATGAACCATTATTTTCACCTTGGAAGACAAGTAGGGCCAGCTATTACAGTGGCCGGGGCACAGATGACAATTCAGGCAGTGCATCAGGCCATTCAAATGCAACAACAAGCACAAGTAGCGCAGATGATGCAGAGCCAGTATATGTCGTATTCACAGCTTCCTGTGCAAAGTATACATTATGATGTGTATCCAGCTGGTTTGTTTTCAATTCCATATGGCGGGGCATACTTTTTATGAAAGAAAGCGACCGGTAAAAGAGTCGCTTTTTTATATGCCACCTAACTTCATCCCGAGGAATGCGAAGATGATACCAATCATATAAGTCGCGCTTAAATATAAAAATAGTATGCCAAATTTTTTGCGGTTGAAAAGCTGAACGGATTCTAATTTAAACGTTGAAAATGTAGTGAAGGCGCCCATAAACCCTGTGCCTAATAATAATTGCCAACTTGTAGTTATTCCTTTGCCAATTATATATCCGAGTAAAAATGCTCCCGTTATATTAATGAGGAATGTAGCAATCGGAAATGAAGTTTTGTTTCTTTCTTTAAACCAATTACTAATTGCAAATCGTGTAATGGCACCGAAGAATCCTCCTGTTGCTACTAATAAAGCGTTAATCATGATATTTCACCTTCCTCAAGGTGTTTTTGTAGTAAAAAATCTCCAAGTTTATAGCCAAGCCCAGACATAATTAGACCACCTAGCATACTGCATGATACATATAAAAATGCGATACTAAAATGTGAATGATTGATTAACTGTACAGTTTCTACACTGAATGTTGAAAACGTCGTAAATGAACCGATAAACCCGGTTCCAATTCCGGTAATAACTTCGGAGGATAAGATGTTTAACCGAGCGATATAGGTGGTTAGCAAAGCAAGTAAGAAACAACCAATTAAGTTAATCGTTAATGTAGCGAGTGGTAATACATGATGCCAAAGCGTATCGATAGTAAAACCTAAATAATAACGGGAAAGAGCTCCGAATATACCAGCTATGCCAACAATAATATATTTCAACTTCTTCACCTCTCTAATAGTTTACTCAAAAAAAATAGACTCCTACCAGTAGTCATACTGGTAGGAGTCATTAGCTAATTCGCATTTACGGCGAACTCCATCGCCTATAAGTTCTATTTATAGTGTACTAAATATTATTTTGGATTACCAATAAATATGTTAACGAAAAGTAGGATCGGTATATTCTTTGAAGTTGGAATTTCTCTGTTGTGGATTGTAATTGCTTTACAGTCTTGTCTTCTGAAATGTTATGATTGAATTTCAAGACAATTGCAGTGAGGGGTACAACGATTATTTGTTAGCTAAATATAATGATATGAAGTTTTCTTTATGGTAAAATATTTCTTGTGTCTTTAATCCATCTTTATTTAACTGAAAATACAGAAAAATAAAATGTTATTTTACAAAAAAAGGGGTCATGTGTTTTGAAGAAATTTTTAAAAATAGTATTAATATTTATTTTAATAGTAGCTGGTATTCTAGGTGGATTTTTAGCTTATATGACACTTACAAAAGAGCAGCCAGCGAATGTTTTAGACGTAAAGGTTGAAAATAACAAAGAGCGTGTACTGCAGCAAGGAAATGAATTTAAAGTTACAACATTTAATATTGGGTATGCTGGATTAGATAAGGATCAAGACTTCTTTATGGACGGAGGAAAGGGTTCTGGTTCGAGTAGTAAAGAACAGACTGAAGTGAACTTGAAAAATATGCTTTCATTTTTACAAAATGAGAATAGCGATTTTACGTTATTGCAAGAAGTTGATATAAAATCCCACCGATCATTTGATGTAAATGAACATGAGCTTTTGAAAAAAGGATTACCTGATTATGCTTCTTCATTTGGGAAGAACTACGATACTAAGTGGGTTCCTGTCCCAGTCACAAAACCGCTGGGATATGCTGAGGGCGGATTAAGTACATTTTCTAAATATACAGTTCAAACAGCAACGCGGTTCCAACTACCCGGAATGGAGCCTTGGCCGAAGCGTTTATTCGATTTAGATCGAGCGATTGTTGAACATAAAATCCCTGTTAATAATGGGAAGTATGTTAGGCTCGTAAATGTACATTTATCTGCTTATGATAAGGGCGGGAAAATTAGAAAACAACAAGCAGAGTATTTAAAAGAATATATGAACAAGTGGTATCAAAATGGTGATTACGTCATATTAGGCGGAGATTGGAACCAGTTACTTTCTAATGTCCAATTAAGCGATCCTAAGTTTGTAAAGGAGCGTCCTGAATGGCTAGTAGAGTTACCAAAGGACTTTGCGGATGGAGGATTTCAATGGGCTGTAGATCCATCTGTTATGACGGTAAGGGATGATGTGAAGAAATATGTGGAAGATGAAAACTTTGTCACTATTATTGATGGATTTATGGTTTCACCGAATGTTGAAATTGTAAATGTACAAGGGACAGACTTAAAGTTTGAAAATAGTGATCATAACCCAGTTAGTGCGGTATTTAAATTGAAATAATTGATGCGCGGGGCTTCATAGAATATCACCTAAAAAGAGCACAATAATGTGCCCTTTTTATACTTGGTAGGAATTTAATTGCTTTTCTCCGCGTTTTCTGCCAAGCTTAAGGAGAAAAATACTTCGAAGAAAGAAATATATAGGTGACACATATGATTGAAGTTAAGACTTCTGAACTTAGTGATGGAGAATTTAATAGAGGTGTATTTGCGACTCGTGATATTAAAAAGGGTGAGTTGATACACTCAGCACCAGTTATCTCTTATCCGAATGAACAGCATGAACACATTGAGAAAACGTTACTTGCTGACTACGCATTTGAGTATGGGGTAAATCATACGGCATTCCTTTTAGGATACGGCATGTTATTTAATCATGCATATAATCCGAATGCAACGTATGATATTGTCTTTGAGAATCATACGTTTAACTTCTTTGCTTACAAAGATATAAAAGCGGGCGAAGAGATTCTAATCAATTATAATGGTGAAGTTGATGACGATGAGCTATTATGGTTTGATAAGGAAAAAGAAGAGAACGAAAAATAATTTAATGAGTATAGAAAGGGCACATTCTGTGGGATGTGCTCTTTTTTTATGGATGTGAGTAAAGTAAAGATTACAAAATAATACCATTTTTCTTTCGTATGGTATAGTAAGATAATGAGGGATAGTGTTTTGTAAAAGTTATATATTTTACAATTTGTTGTCTATATAGTTACATGTCAAGTTTAGTAGCCTATTTGGGTTGCTTTATTATGCGATATATATTTTAATATGAGTGGAACCTCTTATAATTTAAGAGGTTTATAGGTGTGCTTTATGTACACTTTATCCACCACTTGGGCTTTTTATTTGTAGCGCATTGTTATGTGGGGATATTATGGGCCCGTGGATAGCGGGATAAAAAGATTATAGAAATAGAGGAATCGTAAAATGAATATGCACGAGGTTTATAAATATTTAAGTACAGTATTGCCTGAAGGTCATGTGAAGCAAGATGAAATGTTAAAGAATCATACGCATATTAAAGTTGGCGGAAAAGCAGATGTGTTCGTTGCGCCTACAAATTATGTTGAAATTCAAGAAGTTATCAAGTATGCGAATCAACACAATATTCCAGTTACGTTTTTAGGAAACGGTTCGAATGTCATTATTAAAGACGGTGGTCTTCGCGGGATTACAGTAAGTTTAATTCATATTACAGGTGTTACTGTAACGGGGACAACGATTGTTGCGGGGTGTGGTGCAGCGATTATTGATGTGTCACGAATTGCATTGGATCACAATTTAACAGGACTTGAGTTTGCTTGTGGTATTCCAGGTTCAGTTGGTGGAGCGTTATATATGAATGCTGGTGCATATGGCGGTGAAGTAGCTTATGTATTAACAGAAGCAGTTGTAATGACAGGTGATGGAGAGCTATGCACTTTAACGAAAGATGCATTTGAATTTGGATATCGTAAGAGTGTATTTGCGAACAATCATTACATTATTCTTGAAGCGAAGTTTGAACTTGAAGAAGGTGTGCGTGAAGAAATCAAAGAAAAAATGGATGATTTAACTTTTAAGCGTGAATCAAAACAACCGTTAGAGTATCCTTCATGTGGTAGTGTATTTAAGCGTCCACCAAATAATTTTGCGGGTAAGCTTATTCAAGAATCAGGACTGCAAGGTAAGCGAATTGGCGGAGTGGAAGTTTCTTTAAAACACGCTGGATTTATGGTGAATGTTGATAACGGAACTGCGCAAGATTACATTGATTTAATTCATTTCGTACAAAAGACAGTTGAAGAAAAATTCGGTGTGAAATTAGAGCGAGAAGTAAGGATTATTGGAGAAGATCTACAGTAACCTTTGAAGAAAAAAACGTATAAAAGTATGAATTATTTTGGAATAACATTTGGATATTGTTGACAATTTGTTTTCGATTCAATATAATGGCTAATAATTTAACAAATAAAATATACGTTGAAAGAGCCCAGTAGCAGTTTGTCACTGTTATCAAAGAGAGCTAGGGGTTGCTGGAACCTAGCACAAACAAACTTGTGAATTACACTCTGGAGTATCTTAGGTAATGCTAAGCGGAATAGCAATCGATATTATTGCTAAGAGTGGTATGAATAGCTATGCTATTTATGCAAACTGGGTGGTAACACGGTGAATAATCGTCCCTATGTCTATCGTAGACATAGGGACTTTTTGTTTTTAAAAAATAAAGGGGATGACAAAAGATGAATATTATTGATGAATTAGAATGGCGCGGTGCTGTGAATCAACAGACAGATGAAGAAGGTTTACGTAAGTTAGTAGAAGAGAAAAAGATTTCACTATACTGCGGAGTGGATCCGACTGGCGATAGTATGCATATCGGACATTTGATTCCTTTTATGATGATGAAGAGATTCCAATTAGCTGGCCATCATCCTGTTATTTTAATCGGCGGGGCAACAGGAACAATTGGTGATCCGAGTGGTCGTCAATCAGAGCGCCAATTGCAAACGTTAGAAGTAGTCCAGCATAATGTAGATGCGTTAACAGCGCAAATGAAAAAGCTATTTGATTTCGGCGGGAATAGCGAAGTGAAGATGGTAAATAACTATGACTGGACACATAAAATAAAAATTATCGAGTTTTTACGTGATTACGGAAAAAACTTTAGCATAAATAGCATGTTAGCAAAAGATATTGTCGCAAGTCGTTTAGATACAGGAATTTCATTTACAGAGTTCACGTACCAAATTTTGCAAGCAATGGACTTCCATCATTTATACAAAGAAGAAGATGTTCAATTACAAATCGGTGGTAGTGATCAATGGGGAAATATTACGAGCGGTTTAGATTTAATTCGTAAATTAGAAGGTCATGAGGCGAAAGTATTCGGATTAACGATTCCATTATTATTAAAATCAGATGGTACGAAGTTTGGTAAATCAGCAGGTGGTGCTATTTGGCTTGATCCGGAAAAGACAACAGCGTTTGAATTTTACCAGTTCTGGGTGAATACAGATGACCGTGATGTAATTAAATACTTGAAATACTTTACGTTCTTAACGAAAGAGAGAATTGATGAATTAGCAGCGAAGGTAGAAACAGAGCCTCATAAACGTGAAGCGCAAAAAGTATTAGCAGAAGAAATGACGAAATTCGTTCATGGAGAAGAGGCATTTTTGCAGGCTGTGAAAATTACAGCTGCGTTATTTAGCGGAGATATTAAATCGTTAACAGCTGATGAAATTGAACAAGGATTTAAAGAGATGCCGACATTTGAGTCTTCAAAAGAGACGAAAAACATTGTAGAGTGGTTAGTTGATTTAGGAATTGAACCTTCTAGACGTCAAGCGCGTGAAGATATTAATAATGGGGCTATATCTATGAATGGTGAAAAAGTAACGGATGTAGGCACTGATGTTACTGTAGAAAATTCATTTGATGGAAGATTTATTATTATTCGCAAAGGGAAGAAGAACTACAGCTTAGTGGAATTAGGAGAATAGTTCTTGTGAAAGAGTGGAAGTAGGGAAGATATCTACTTCCGCTCTTTTCATATACACAATTTCGACATAAAAAAGTCAGTATATTTTGATAATTAAAGAGGGTTATATTATTCTTTTGCCGAATAAATAAGTTAGAGAAAATTACGGATAAAAATAGCCCGAACCATGCAGGGCATGATTCGGGCTTATATTCAGATTAGTAAGCTAAGCTGAATAGACCTTTAATGTGTGATAAGTAACGAACGTTACTTGCTTCTTTCATTAATGATGCTGGTAAACCTTTAAGTGGAGTATTGGTTGCTCCGATTGTAGCAACAGCATCTTTACGTCCTAGACTAGCAAGTGTTCCAGAGTTGATAGGTGCGAACTCTTCGAATGCTTTGCCTTCTAGTGCTGCGTATAAGTTGTATCCAATTAACTCACCCATTTGCCAAGCGATTTGTGCAGTTGGTGGGTATGGACGACCGTCTGCAGCGAAGACAACAGCGCTATCTCCAGCAACGAATACGTCTTTGTGAGAAGTAGATTGTAGGTGCGCATCAACTGTTGCACGACCGCGGTTTACTTCAAGACCTGATTCACCAATTAATGGGTTACCTTGTACGCCGCCTGTCCAAACGAATGTGTTAGCAACGATTTTTTGACCGTCTTTTAAGTCGATTTCATTACCAGCAACGTTTGTTACAGGAAGACCTGTTAAGAATGTAACACCGCGTGCTTCTAAGCTAGCAGTTGCACGTTCGATTAAGTGGTCTGGTAATACTGGAAGGATTTTCGGACCTGCTTCAACAAGAAGAAGTTTAACTTCTTTTGGATTTACGCCGTGGCTTTTTGCAAGTTTAGGCATAATGTCAGCAAGCTCACCAACTAGCTCAACGCCAGTTAATCCGCCACCACCGATTACGATTGTAGCATCAGCTTCGTTTTTCGTTTTCGCGTATTCACGAATACGGTCTTCAACGTGTTTGTAGATTTTGTTTGCATCAGCAGCAGATTTTAATACCATGCTGTTTTCTTCTAGTCCTGGAATACCGAAGTAAGCAGTTTTACTTCCTAAAGCAACTACAAGTGCATCGTAAGATAGCGTAGTGCCACCAGCTAGTTTGATTTCTTTGCTATCAACTGAGAATGACTCAACTGTTGCAATTTTAAGATCGATGTCTTTACCTTTGAAAAGCTTTGTAAGTGGCATTGCAATTGCTTGCTCAGCAACGTTACCAGCTGCAAGGCGGTGTAGTTCAGTGATGATTTGGTGTGTTGGATATTGGTTGATCACTGTAACTTGTGCTTCTGATTTGCTGTAGTATTTACGTACGTTTAAAGCGGCAAGAAGACCGCCATAACCAGCGCCTAAGATGACAATTTGTTTTGACATAGTATGTTATCCCCCGTCTTTACTAATTGTTGTTATAAGTTAAATTATTTATTATTACGTTCTGCACTAACTTGAAGGTATGCGTTCACAAAGCGGAACATTTTTTGTGCTTGTGGGTCTTTTAGTAATTTTAATAGACCGAACAGGCCGATAACTTCGTTGCTTTCGTCAGCACGATCTTTCGCTTCGATAGCAGTTGCAGCCATGCTTTTCACTGTATCTTTTACAGGTTCTACAAGTTCTTGGATTGCACTAACAGTGTCGTTTTTTAATACTTCATCAGTAGCAACAGTTTGAGCGAAGTCATAAGACTTAGTTAAAATGTTAACAAGCTCAGTTAATTTTGGAAGCTGTTCTACTAGTGTTGTTAATGATTCTTGTACCTCAGGTTTTAACAACTGATCAAGTACATCAAGTTGTCCTTGGCTAGCAGAAATTTGTACAGTTTCTTGTTCTGGCTTTGTTTGAGTCATAGTTTCTGGCATCTCCAATTCTCCTTTACGATAGCAATACTCTTATTTTTGATAGGCAAGATAGTAAACGGTTATGAAACTTTATACAAAGTTTCACAAAACACAATAAAATGCCTTTAAATTTATGACAGCAAGTAGGCTGAAAACATAAATTTAAAACCATAACGTCTTACCTATTATTTATGAACTGTCCGATACATGGCTTGTCCGCATAATGGAAAGTTCCCTTATCGGAAAGTGTATATAATATATATCCTATATTATATACTATATACACGTATGTTAACATAAAAATGATTCCTAATTATTTGATATTGAGCCCATAACCTAGTAATGACAAGGTATGAAAGCGCATAAATTATTTTACTTCGATAAGAAGTATACCTATATAATAATAAAAAAAGGGAAAAACAAACAAATTTACGTTCGTTTTTTCCTTTTTTCTTATTGTTCACTCTCTGCGATTAGCATCGATGTGTTACCGCTTTTTTCAAGATGACATTCGCCCCAAGTACAAAGAGAATCAAGAATCGATTCTAAAGACCACCCGTAATCAGTAAGGGAATATTCTACTTTTGGTGGTACTTGATTGTACACCTTTCTTTGAATAACTCCATCTTCTTCTAATTCACGTAGTTGCTGTGTTAACATCTTTTGTGTAATACCAGGCATTAAACGTTTTAGTTCACTCGTTCTCCTTGTACCTTTCGTTAAGTGGCAAAGAATAACGACTTTCCATTTTCCGCCGATAACCTCTAAAGTTGCCTCCACAGGAATATTATATTTTTTCATATGAAAATCTCCTTTGATGAATGTAGATTTCAGTTCTTCAACAAAAGAAGCTAAATAAAGTGAAACTTAAATGTTACTTTTTAGTGCCTATAGCACTTTAAAGTACGTACTTTTTATTATGTTGAATATGTTTCATAATAGCATACGTAAGAGGGAAATGAGTAGTACGGTACTAAAAAGTGCCTATGTTACTTTTTGGTACCTATCGTACTTTAAAGTGCGTTCTTCAAAAAAAGAGTGAAGCCATTCATAATAGCCTTTATGAGCAGTAAAGTTATTTTTGTAGAAGATAAAAAGGCCTTTTTATCACACTATTATGATTGGATTTCTCGTATTAAGGAGGAGTTCAATTGAATTCATATACAGTATCATCTTCGGCTGTTCAGACGAATCGAAGAAGTATGTTTGCTTTATTAGCGCTAGCAATTAGTGCGTTTGGAATTGGTACAACCGAGTTTATTAGCGTCGGTTTATTACCATCTATTTCGGAGGATTTACATGTTTCTGTTACAACAGCGGGCTTAACCGTTTCTTTATACGCGTTAGGGGTAGCATTTGGCGCTCCAGTTTTAACGTCGTTAACAGCTAGTATGTCGCGAAAGACGTTATTAATGTGGATTATGATTGTTTTCATTATTGGTAATGGAATTGCGGCGGTAGCAACGAGTTTTACTGTTTTACTTATCGCGAGGGTCGTTTCTGCATTTGCACATGGTGTTTTTATGTCGATTGGTTCGACAATTGCAGCTGCACTCGTCCCAGAAAATAAACGTGCTAGCGCAATTGCTTTTATGTTTACTGGTTTAACCGTTGCGACTATTACAGGTGTCCCAATTGGAACATTTATTGGTCAACAATTTGGCTGGAGAGCGTCATTTATGGTGATTGTGGTCATTGGAATCGTTGCCTTAGTCGCAAACAGCATGCTAATTCCGTCTAACTTAAAAAGAGGTACGTCTGTATCATTTCGCGATCAATTCAAACTCATCACGAATGGGAGATTATTACTTGTTTTCATCATTACTGCATTAGGGTATGGTGGAACGTTTGTAACGTTTACGTATTTATCACCGCTATTACAAGAAGTAACAGGATTTAAATCGAGTACCGTTACAATCATTTTGTTAGTGTACGGAGTTGCAATTGCGATTGGAAATATGATTGGCGGGAAGTTATCGAATCATAATCCAATTCGTGCATTATTTTATATGTTCTTTATTCAAGCAATTGTATTATTCGTACTAACATTTACGGCGCCATTTCAAGTAGCGGGGCTTATCACAATTATTTTTATGGGGCTATTCGCGTTTATGAATGTTCCAGGGCTACAAGTGTATGTCGTTATATTGGCTGAGCGTTTCGTGCCGAGTGCCGTTGATATCGCATCAGCAATGAATATTGCAGCATTTAACGCAGGAATCGCTCTTGGGGCTTATTTAGGCGGTATTGTAACGAACTCGTTAGGATTAATTCATACAGCTTGGGTAGGCGGCATTATGGTAGTAGGTGCTGTTATTTTAACAGCGTGGAGTATGGCATTAGAAAAAAGAGATCAAGCAAAATAAAGGAGAGAAAAATATAATGAAAAATTTACAAAGTAAAACAACATTGCATAACGGTGTAGAAATGCCTTGGTTCGGTTTAGGTGTATTTAAAGTAGAAGATGGACCGGAACTTGTAGAGGCTGTAAAAGTAGCGATTAAAGAAGGGTACCGCAGTATTGATACGGCTGCGATTTATGGGAATGAAAAAGCAGTTGGAGAAGGAATTCGCGCTGGGATCAAAGAAGCAGGAATTTCTCGAGAAGATTTATTCATTACTTCAAAAGTATGGAACGCAGATCAAGGATATGAAACGACACTTGCTGCATATGAAGAGAGCTTAAAAAAATTAGAACTAGATTATTTAGATTTATACCTTGTTCACTGGCCTGTAGAAGGAAAATATAAAGATACATGGAGAGCGCTAGAAACACTTTATAAAGAAGA
Source organism: Bacillus sp. S4 (assembly GCF_040838205.1). Lineage (NCBI taxonomy): Bacteria > Bacillati > Bacillota > Bacilli > Caryophanales > Bacillaceae > Bacillus > Bacillus sp. S4. The sequence goes on along the minus strand of NZ_JBFPJI010000017.1, from coordinate 12,272 downwards.
GCGTGTACGTGCGATTGGTGTGAGTAACTTCCAAATCCATCACTTACAAGATGTAATGAAAGATGCAGAAATTAAGCCAATGATTAACCAAGTAGAATACCACCCTCGTTTAACACAAAAAGAATTACAAGCTTTCTGTAAAGAACAAGGTATTCAAATGGAAGCATGGTCACCACTTATGCAAGGTCAATTATTAGATAACGAAACATTACAAGAAATTGCTGATAAACACGGTAAAACGACAGCGCAAATCATTTTACGTTGGGATCTTCAAAATGAAGTTGTAACAATTCCGAAGTCAACGAAAGAACAGCGTATTATTGCAAACGCAGATATTTTCAATTTTGAGCTAACAAAAGAAGATATGGAAAAGATTGATGCTTTAAATGAAAACCACCGCGTCGGTCCAGATCCGGATAACTTTGATTTCTAATAGAGGTAAGTTCAAAGAGTGCAAAAAGTTTGCGCTCTTTTTTATTTTGTCTATGCATAAAAAAAATTTCTAACTAAATAATAAACAGTAGTAAATTTGTTATTTTATAAGGGGTTGTAGACATGAATATAAAACGATCGTTCAAGATAATGGCCACTTTTTTGAGTGTTTTATTTGTATTTGCGAACTTATTATTCCCACTTCAAAAAGCATTCGCAGAAGTTATGGACCATACGAAGTATCAAATGGATTGGAGTTACAGTAGGTCAAAGAAGAAACCAATTCGAACAGAGCTTATTAAAACAGCAGATGGAAAAATTGCTTTTTGTTTAAATGTAGATTTAAAATCGCCAAGTGGTCAAGATTTACCTGAAATGGGTAAAGTGGATATTAACGTGTACCGCGTACTATTAAACGGATACCCACAAAAGAGTCCGCAAGAATTAGGTGTTTCTGATTGGAGAGATGCACATTACGCAACGCAGCTTGCGGTGTGGAATGCGTTAAAACAAATTGATATTAATGATTTAGATTTCCGTAATAAAAATGTAGAAAAAGTAACGAAAGATATAGTTGCAAAAGCAAGTGCTAGTGAAGAACTACAAGAAATTACGATGAGTGTAACACCTTCGGAAGAACAAGAAGCAGTATTAAAAGATGAATTTTTTGAAACTGGTTTATATACAGTGCAAACAAACGCTAAAAGCGGAACGTATAAAGTGCAGGCAACAGGTGCACCAGAAGGCGCGAAGTTCGTAAATGAAAAAGGCGAGGGAAAAACAGAATTTAATGTAGGAGAAAAGTTCCGCATTTTAATTCCGAAACAAACACCATCGGGTGGATTTAGCTTTAAAGTATCAGGGAATTTAACGAAACTACAAGGAATTGCACATAAAGGTACACCGACTATTCAAAATGCGGTTGTGTTACTTGAGCGTAGTGAAGAGAAAACAAGTCCAGAGTTAGCGGTAAGTTGGAAAAAAGCAAATGGTCATGATAATAAACCAAATAAACCCTATACACCAAATGAACCACATAAACCGAATCAATATAACAGATGATGAAAAAAGCTCGTAAACACTATGTTTACGAGCTTTTTTTATTACTCAGCTTCAGAAACAACTGTGAAGCGTTCGTTTACATGTTTTGGATTTTCGATTTCATCAAGTGCTGCTACTGCGAAGTCTTCGTAACTTACGTAGCTATCGCCTTTTGAGTTAACGAGAAGATTGTCTTTGCCAGCTGTATAAGAGCCAGTACGTTTTCCTAGTGCAAATAGTGCAGAAGGGCTGATGAATGTCCAAGTAATATCATTTGTTTGTTGTAAGATTTCTAAGTTTTTACCTTGGTTTTGAGCAGTTGCAAGGTATTCATTTGGGAAACCTGGTGTATCAAATACACGAGTCGTTTTTTCTTCGTCTACAAATAAGCTACCAGCACCACCAACTACAAGTAATTTTGTGTTAGGTGCACCTTTCATAGCTTCGATCAGTACGTTTCCTGCATCTACGTGAAGGTGTTCCTCACCTGCTGGAGCACCGAATGCGTTTACTACAACATCGAATGCTTGTAGGTCATTAGATGTAAGGTTGAATACATCGTTTTCTAAAACTTTTACGTTGTCTTCTGTTATTTTTGAAGCGTTTCTTACGATTGCAGTTACTTCATGACCGCGATCTAATGCTTCTTTTAAAATGCGACTTCCAGCTTTTCCGCTTGCTCCGATAATTCCGATTTTCATAATGAATCCCTCCAAAGTGTTTTGTTAAAGTGTATATGTGAAAATGAATGAATTTAGTGTAATTAGGTTTGTTACAACTTGATGTAATCATTATAGTTACAGGTTGGTGTTTTTGTCAATGGGATTATGTATTGTTTTAGTATGTACATTTTATAAATATAAAGTCATAAAACATAACAAATAACACCGTTATGTTACAAAACCTAACATATGGAAGTAATAACCTGTCGAAAAATGTTGATTTTTGAATATTTTTTAAATATAATTCAATTTATGAAGAAAAAGGGAGGGGACTGACAGTATGAATATTTTAGAACAATTCGTTTCATCAACGAATACGATTCTTTGGTCATATATTCTTATCGCAATGTTAATCGGTTTAGGGCTTTATTTTTCTATAAAATTGAAATTCGTACAAATTACTCATTTAGGGGAAATGGTTCGATTAATGGGTGATGGTTTAACTGGAAAGACACGTAAAAAGGGTAGCGTATCTTCTTTCCAAGCTTTCTGTATGAGCTCAGCAGCTCGTATTGGAATCGGGAACTTAGCTGGTGTAGCGCTAGCTATTTCTATGGGAGGACCAGGAGCTGTATTTTGGATGTGGGTTATTGCGATTATTGGGGCATCTTCAAGCTTCGTAGAAAGTACGCTTGCGCAAATTTATAAAGTAAAAGATGGTAGTGGCTTCCGTGGTGGTCCTGCTTATTATATGGAAAAAGGTTTAAATAAACGTTGGATGGGAATTTGGTTCTCTATCCTTATTACAATTAGTTACGGTTTAATTTTCAACTCAGTACAAGCAAATACAGTGACATTAGCATTTGAAAATGCATTTGGTATTGAGCGTTATGTTGTTGGAATCGTATTAGCAGTATTAGTTGCGGTTATTATTTTTGGTGGTGTGAAAAGTATCGCACGTATGTCTGAGCTGATCGTTCCGCCAATGGCACTTATTTATATTGCAGTAGCTATTTTCGTTGTTATTAAAAACTATTATTTAATACCGGATATGTTTACAGAAATCTTTAAAGGTGCATTCGGTTTAGATTCAGCTGTAGGTGGCGGTATCGGTGCTGCAATGAAGTTTGGTATTCAGCGCGGATTGTTTGCGAACGAAGCAGGTATGGGTAGTGCGCCAAATGCGGCTGCAACAGCGGATGTAACACATCCAGCTAAACAAGGATTTATTCAAACAATTGGAGTATTAGTAGATACATTCTTAGTATGTACATCAACAGCGTTTATCGTACTATGTTCTGGTGCATATAAGGCAACAAATTTAGAAGGTATTGAATTAACGCAAGTGGCGTTAAGTTCACAAATCGGTTCGTGGGCAAGCGGCTTCTTAGCGATTATCATTTTCTTATTTGCTTTCAGTTCATTACTAGGAAACTATTATTATGGTGAAACGAATATTGAATTTATTAAACAAAGTAAAACTTGGTTAACGATTTACCGTATTGCGGTAGTGGGAATGGTATTATTCGGTTCTGTTGCGACGCTTCAAGTTGTATGGAATATGGCAGATTTATTTATGGGTCTAATGGTAATCACAAACTTAATTGCGATTACACTTCTTGGACGATTTGCGTATGCAGCATTAGCGGACTATGTGAAACAAAAGAAACAAGGAAAAGATCCAGTCTTCAGTGCAGATTCTATCCCTGGTTTAACGAACACAGAGTGCTGGGACAAGCCAGCAGTAGCGGACAAAGAAAAAGCTGTATAATAAAAGATGGAACGAGCATCAGAGAAATTTGATGCTCGTTTTTTTATGGTGATAAAATAAGGAGAGAGGTAAAAGACGAACATTAATGAGCGTTTTATAATAAAATGTAATTTTTTTAAAGAAAAATGCAGATGTGAGTTGTAATTTGTGTTAGAATGGTTAATGGCTTTAGAATAAGAGATTAGACGACTTTTTATAATCATTTCTATGGTTTTAGGGGTAAATGGAAAGTTCGGTTTATTTCGTATTTCTAATGGTCAGACGTTCAACGTTAATGAAGAGTTAAATGGAGGATTTTATTAATGAAGTTTGTTATGTTTCTTGTAGGATTACTAGTTGTATTCGTACTCGGTTTTCTTATAAGTTCTGATCGTAAGAAGATTAAGTATAAACCAATCGCGATTATGCTTGTTATTCAGCTAGCGTTAACGTATTTCTTATTAAATACGCCAATTGGTTATATTTTAGTAAAAGGAATTTCAGATGGATTTGGAGCGCTTCTTGGATATGCGGAATCTGGAATCGTTTTCGTATTTGGTGGTCTTGTTAATAAAGGAGAGGTTTCATTCTTCTTAACAGCTTTATTACCAATCGTATTCTTTGCCGTTTTAATTGGAATTCTGCAACACTTTAAAATTTTACCGATATTTATTCGTGCTATTGGTACTATGCTAAGTAAAGTAAATGGTTTAGGAAAATTAGAATCATATAATGCAGTAGCGGCTGCAATTGTTGGGCAAGCAGAAGTATTTATTACAGTAAAAGATCAATTAAGTAAAATCCCCAAACATCGTTTATATACACTATGTGCGTCTTCCATGTCGACAGTATCGATGTCGATCGTTGGTTCTTATATGAAAATGATTGAGCCAAAATATGTAGTAACAGCACTTGTATTAAATTTATTTAGTGGTTTCATTATTATTCATATTATTAATCCGTACGATATTACGGAAGAAGAAGATACACTGAAGTTAGAAAATAAGAAAAAACAGTCATTCTTTGAAATGTTAAGCGAATATATTATGCTTGGTTTCACGATTGCGATTACGGTAGCAGCAATGTTACTTGGTTTCGTAGCATTAATTACAGCAATCAATAGCTTGTTTGATTCAGTGTTCGGTATTACATTCCAAGCTATTTTAGGATATATTTTCTCACCATTAGCATTCGTAATGGGAATCCCGCAATCAGAAATGGTAACGGCGGGACAAATTATGGCAACGAAATTAGTATCGAACGAATTTGTTGCGATGCTTGATCTAGGAAAAGTAGCTAGTGATTTATCAGCTCGTACAGTCGGTATTCTTTCTGTATTCCTTGTATCATTTGCAAACTTCTCATCTATCGGAATTATTGCAGGTGCAACGAAAGGGATTGATGAAAACCAATCAAACGTTGTTTCATCATTCGGATTACGACTTGTATACGGTGCGACATTAGTAAGTCTTTTATCGGCGATTATCGTTGGTGTTATGTTATAAAGTGAAACTTTAATCAGTGGGGGGCTTTATCCCCCGCTGATTATTAGCCTTCACCAATCGGGCTTTTACGGGCAGTTAATCACCCACCTAACTTCTTTGTTTTCGCTGAATTTTGAGGTGGGGGTCTTACTGCCCGTTAAAGCGGGGTAAAAAGGATAGCCCTAGCTCATAGCTAGGGCTATTTTTTATAGTAAATTTACATAAAAAAACCAATCGGTTAGGAATATATTAACATATAAAAATCTTTTAAAATTTATATTGCATTTCGATTAGATAACGCTTACAATTTGATTTGTAGGTGGTATCCATTTCACACGTTAAATACGGTAGAGAAGAAGAGACTACCTGTTATAAATTGCAATTTATGTAAACGCTTACTGATTTTAGAAGACAGTTCAAAATATTTTAAGGGTTCATATTTTTTTAATATTAATGGTCAGACGTCATTCGTTATACGACTGATAACTCATGGAAGTGGAGGATTCACATATGAAGTTAGTAATGTTTCTAGTCGGTTTACTTGTAGTATTTGTACTAGGGTTCCTTATAAGTTCAGATCGTAAGAAAATTAAATATAAACCAATTGCAGTTATGCTTGTAATTCAATTGGTACTTGCGTATTTCTTACTAAATACAAAGGTAGGATTTGTATTAGTAAAAGGGATTGCAGATGGATTTGGCGCTATTTTAAAATTTGCGGAAGCAGGGGTTAATTTCGTATTTGGTGGTCTAGCAAATGATGGACAAGCACCATTCTTCTTAACAGTATTATTACCAATTATTTTCTTAGCAGTACTAATTGGGATCTTACAACATATAAAAGTTTTACCGATTATCATTCGTGCAGTCGGTTTCGTATTAAGTAAAATTAACGGTTTAGGAAAACTTGAATCATATAACGCAGTAGCGGCGGCAATTGTCGGCCAAGGTGAAGTATTTATTACAGTAAAAGATCAATTAAGCAAATTACCAAAAAATCGTTTATACACACTATGTGCATCTTCAATGTCAACAGTATCGATGTCAATCGTTGGTTCTTATATGAAGATGATTGATCCAAAATATGTAGTAACAGCACTTGTACTAAACTTATTTAGTGGATTCATTATCATTCATATTATTAATCCATATGATGTGAGCGAAGAAGATGACATTTTAGAATTACAAGAAGATAAGAAACAAACATTCTTTGAAATGTTAGGCGAATATATTATGCTAGGTTTCTCTATCGCTGTAACAGTAGCGGCGATGTTAATCGGTTTCGTAGCATTAATTACAGCAATTAACGGTGTGTTCGATTCAATTTTCGGAATCACATTCCAAAGCATTTTAGGATATATCTTCTCGCCATTAGCATTCGTAATGGGCATTCCAACATCAGAAATGCTAACAGCAGGACAAATTATGGCAACGAAATTAGTAACGAACGAATTTGTTGCGATGCTTGATCTAGGAAAAGTAGCTGGTGAGTTATCAGCTCGTACAGTAGGTATTTTATCAATCTTCCTTGTATCATTTGCGAACTTCTCATCTATCGGAATTATCGCAGGTGCAACGAAGAGTATCGATGGAAAACAATCAAACGTTGTATCTTCATTCGGATTAAAACTTGTATACGGTGCAACGTTAGTAAGTATATTATCAGCTGTTATCGTTGGGGTTATGCTTTAATAAATAACAAAGAAGTCGTTTATCTCTCACTTCGGGAGGATAAACGACTTTTTGTTTAGCTTGCTTTATCCAAGTCTCTTTTAAATTGTGGTTTCTCCAAATAAGTTCCCAGTCTCCATATATATTCCACAGGCCCCATTCGATATTTCTGTAGCCAATAGGTACTAACGAATAATTGAATCGTATAAATTCCAATGGTTAAAAGAATACCGAAGAAATAGCCAATTTTACCGTATAAGCCAAATCCATATGAGTAAAAAATAGTTGTTGTGATAATAGATTGCGCTAAGTAATTACTAACCGACATTTTTCCCATGTTCGCCATGTATGTTAGTAAATGCGCTACCTTTTTGTAATGGAATAATAAAATAATCGTGCTTCCGTAAAAGAAGGTCATGGTTACTGGTGTAAGACTATCTTGTAACATAATTAAAATCGGATGTTTCACGAATATAGCTAAGATTTTAATTGTAAAAGAGAAAATCCCAGTGATAAGCCAAATTTTTTTGACAGCAGGTATATGTTGATTGACCTCAAATAGCCAGCCCTTTTTCCCCACATACATTCCGAGTAAGAAAAGTGGAGACATAAAAATTATTGCGAAAACTGATATGAAAACTAATCCGAATACACCGTTAATCCCCATATAATCAAAAGGATTTTCAGTCAATCTAAAGTTGATATGATCCATATAGCTTCCAGTCTCATGGACCTTATGTTCCTTTTCGGTATAAGGTGCGAGATCATCATAGGGGTTCGATGTTGATTCCGATTGGTAAGATGCGAGCATAATGAGTGCTAGTAAAATAGATGCCCAAATGAGCAACGTTTTCGGTTTTCGATTGATGAACATCATTAAGAAAATCCCGATAACCCCGTAGGCAAATAAAATATCTCCCTCCCAAACAAAAGTGCCGTGAATGTAGCCTAGTAGTAAAAGAATGATAATACGTCTTATGTATGTGGGGAAGAATTTTTTTCCTTTCGCAATAATACTTTTTTGCAACAAAATAATGCTAAGACCAAATAAAAAAGAGAATAGGGACATGAAATTGTGGGTGCCGAAAAATTGAATAAACCAATTAGCACCTTCATCAAGTTTTCCAAATATGTAAGTTGGTTTTTCATTGGCGAAGAATCCAAATTGAATTAAGGTCATATTGACAAGTAAAATACCAAACAAAGCGAAACCACGGATTGCATCAACAGCTTCTACACGCTGATTCATTTTTTCTCTCCTCGTATATTATTTTATCCCGCATTAACGAGCAGTAAGACTCCCACCTCAAAATTCGGCTGGAGCAAAGAAGTTAGGTGGGAGATCAACTGCCCGTAAACGCCCGATTGGTGAAGGCTAATAATCAGTGGGGGATGAACAAAACCCCACTGATTAAAGTTTCACTTTATATTGAAAATAATACCATTTTCTTACTGGTACTATGTCAAATACAAGGAAATTTAAGGTGATTTTAAGCTAGAGAGAAAATAAAAAAATCACCTTAATATATTCATTAAGGTGATTAAAATATTATTCAGCTGGAGGTGTAAATGTACGTTTCTCTAATTCAGCATCTAGCATAAATAGTGCGTTTGAATCGCTTGTAATACGTTTTAATTTTTGGATGATGCTATCAAATGAAGCTTCTTCTTCTACTTGCTCGTCAACGAACCATTTTAAGAAGGTAATTGTTGCGTGTTCACGCTCATCCCAAGCGATATCAGATAAGTGATAAATGCGTTTCGTTACTTCACGCTCGTGCTCAAGTGCAACTTCAAAAGCGTTTAATACAGATTCGTATTCGTTGTTAGGATTATCAAATCCAGTAATAATAGCGCGCTCGCCGCGGTCATTAATGTAGTTGTAAAGCTTCATTGCGTGGAAACGCTCTTCTTCAGCTTGTACAAGGAAAAAGTTAGCGAATCCATCGTAGCTTTCCGCTGTACAGTAAGCAGCCATTGCCATATAAGCGTGGGCAGAGTAAAATTCAAAATTCATTTGTTCATTTAGTGCGTCGTGCAATTTTTTAGATAACATAAAATCCCCCTTATTATTTTGACAAGAACATTATATCACAATTGATAATCTTCTCATTTAGATGTTTCGAACCTTTTTGAAAGCTTTGTGACGTGTGCTTCCATAATGTCTTGTAAATCCAAATCATATTTTTGTGAAAGAACAATAAGATTAGAAAGTACATCACCAAGTTCTTCTTTTAGTTCTTGTTTTAGCTCTTCTTGTGTTTTTGTTTGTTCATCAGGGCGATCACGACCGATTTCAATTGCGCGAACAACGCGTGAAACTTCCCCAACTTCCTCAGTTAAGAAATTTAAGCGAATAAAGGAATTATACTGTGACCAGCTTCGTTTTTCATAAAATTCCTCAACCCATCTTTGAAATGCGACGATATCCATTTCTTTCTCATCCCTTCAATATGTTGTACAATACCCATTGTATCATAACAATATATAGTTTCGAGGTGTAGGGATGAGAAAGATTTGTGTGTTTGCAGGTTCAAATTTAGGGGAGAGACCAGAATTTAAAGAGCAGGCAATAGAGTTAGGGAAAATATTTGTTGAGAACGATTATGAGCTGGTATACGGCGGTTCATGCGTTGGATTAATGGGAGAAGTGGCAAATGAAGTTCTTCGCCTAGGTGGACGTGTAACAGGTGTTATGCCGCGTGGTTTATTCCGTGGTGAAATTGTTCATACAGGACTAACAGAATTAATTGAAGTAGAAACGATGCATGAGCGTAAGGCGAAAATGGCAGAGCTTGCGGATGCTTTCATTGCATTACCAGGTGGATACGGAACGTTTGAGGAATTATTTGAAGTTGTATGTTGGTCACAAATTGGTATACATGATAAGCCAGTTGGTTTATTGAACATTAAAGACTTTTACGGACCAATTCTGCAAATGGTTGAACGCGCAGCTGAAGAGGGCTTTATGAACCCATCGAATAAAGAGTTAATCGTTTCAGCCGAGACGGCTGACGAATTAATTCATAAAATCCAAAATTACGAGCGTCCTGTTTTGGGGACTAAGTGGAAGCAATTATCATAGTACAATTTTATAGAGAATTTCGGAAACACATGTCATTTTATCTTGAAAAGACATGTGTTTTTAATTTGGTTAAATATATTGATAGTGAGATGTGAAATCGTTGGAAGAGGGGAAGTAGATGGAGGTATGTTTTGCTGACTTAAAAAAAGAACATCTGAATAAAAGGTGAATAAGGAATTATTGAGTGACATAGAATTGTTCCGTTAAAGGGTCAGATTGTGGAAGATAGCGAATGTTTTTTATGAAGGTAATAGAGGTTTTTTTAATCGAAATCAGAATAAATTTTATAGATGTAATCCTTTGGGGATTTTTAATCAGCTATGTATCATAATCTAATCATTAAAATGAAAATTGGAGGAGAAATAATCATGGGGCATTCTGTATTAAAAATGTATAACTACCACTTATGGGCAAATGAAGTTATTTTAAATCGCTTAAAAGAACTACCGCAAGACATTTTCCATAAGGAAGTTAAGAGTGGTTTTTCTTCGGTGGCAAAAGTAATGTCTCACATATACCTCACAGATTTAGCCTGGCTTGAGATTATTTCTGGTAAAAGCATGAGTGATGCAATGGCACACACAGACCAATTGAAAGAACAGCTGGAAACAAAAAATATTGAGGAAATGGAAACTAGTTTTTATGAATTATCTAAACGATATAAAGAACTTTTAAGTAGTCAACAAGATTATGAAAAAGTGTTTGAGGTTGATAATCCATATGCTGGGCACCTGGATACGACGGTTTCTGAAACAATACTACACGTCGTCACCCACGGAGCATATCACCGTGGGAATATAGCTACAATGTTGCGGCAAATGGGGCATACCTCTGTTATGCAAGATTTTGGACTATTTCTATATTCAAAATGAATTCTTTTTATTTACCATAGAATATGGGTTTTTATGATGTTTTTTGGGACTGCTTTTATTAGTGGTCTAAGCTTAATTATGTAATATAGAATAAAGGCATTCCATATTATTTCGGAATGCCTTTATTGTTATTTTTATTTTGTTTTTTATACAGGTACCAGCCACCCCAGCCGCCACCAATTGCTACAACAACGAGGAAAGCATAGTCTTTAACCTCGACACGTATATTGAAAATATTAGCTATGAGTAAGAGAATCCCAACTGTTATTAACGCGAAAAATGCTCTAATTAAGTAGTCTTTCAACTGAACCACTCCCGTCATTTAAGTAGTAAATGATGAACTTGGACAAGCTTTTTGGATCTAATTACTAAAGGGTGTTTCCTATATTTTAACATAAAAGAGATTGTAATATATTGATAAAAGTAGTGGAGGGGAGTGCTATTATTGTCGTGATTTGTCGGTAAGTCGATATATTGGAAAAATCGCTGATAAATTTGACGAAATCGCCGATATAATGCAAAAATCGCTGATAAATTTGATGGAATCGCCGATATAATTAGAAAATCGCTGATATAATTTCTGCGCGATTACCCCATAGAAAAAAGCGACTCTGAACGAGCCGCTTCTGCTTTTAAGTCATATCCAGCTCCAGCGGCTAGAATGTTCGGTGGCTTCGCTTTTTCCTGTGAGGCAAAAAGCGCCTCTTCGTCAGGAGCTCCAACACCCTCCTGTTCTGAACGAGCCGCTTCCGCTTTTAATATATTATTGATTCAAGAATGCACGTAGCATCCAAGCGTGTTTTTCTAGTTCTGTGTAGATGCCTAGTAGTAGGTCAGATGTCATTTCGTCGTCAGAGTTTTGAGCGATTTCCATGCCTTTTTTCAGTTCAGTTAGCATCATTTCGTAGTCTTTCATGATTGCTTCGACCATCCCTTCTGCAGTTTCTCCGTAAGCTGCTTCTTGAATAGAAGATAGTTCTAAGTATTCTTTCATTGTTGCTACTGGTTTGCCGCCAATTGCTAAAATGCGTTCTGCAATTTCATCGATGTGAGTAGCTGATTCTGTGTAAAGCTCTTCAAATTTTTCATGTAGTGTGAAGAATTGAGGTCCTTTTACGTACCAATGGAAGTTGTGTAGTTTTGTAAATAAAACGCTCCAGTTTGCTACTTGTTTGTTTAATGCTTCGATTACTTGTGTATTCATTATGATCAATCTCCTCTTGAGTTATTATGTTATATGAATTACTAATTTATAATTATTATAATCTAGTAATT